>PWYR01000012.1 GCA_003567775.1 Ignavibacteriales bacterium
ATTTTACAAGATATCAAGAACATTGCACTTATACAACCCGATTTAATTGATTTTTACCCTATAATATTGTACTTTTTCATGATTATTACACTTATATACTTTACATATGCCAGAAGAAAAGAAACAAACTCAACCTGCAAAACAATACCGGCGCAAAAGACGCCAACCAAAGAGTCAGCAGCAGAAGGAAAGCCAACCCGCAAGCAGCCGGCAAACCAATACGAGAAAAACGGCAATTTCAGTTGTTGTTCCCCTGTACAATGAAGAAACATCATTGCCTGAATTAGCAGAAGAGCTCAAGAGCGTGCTTGGTGGTATGGGGATGCCGTATGAGATCATCTTCATTGACGACGGCAGCACCGACGAATCCTTCAAAGTCTTGCGCGATTTACACAGAAACAACAAACGCATAAAAGTCATTCGCCTCCGGAAAAACTTCGGGAAAAGCGCTGCGCTTTCACTCGGGTTTCAAAATGCTGAAGGAGAAATCGTTATTACACTCGATGCGGATTTACAGGACGACCCGGCGGAAATTCCGAACCTTGTTCGGGAACTGAAAAAAGGATACGATGTTGTTTCCGGCTGGAAAAAACGACGCCGCGATCCTATTACTAAAACTATACCTTCACGGTTATTTAACTTCATCGTTCGATTGTTTACCGGCATTAAAATTCATGATTTTAACTGCGGTTTAAAAGCATATCGAAAGGATGTCATTAAAAAAATACGCGTGTATGGTGAACTTCATCGATTCATACCCGTTCTTGCGCATTGGCAGGGATTCAGTATCGGCGAAAAAATCGTTCAACATCGCAACCGCAAATACGGAAAGACGAAATTCGGAATCACCCGTTTTTTGAAGGGTTTTCTCGATTTCATCACCGTTATTTTTACAACCCGGTTTGCAACGCGACCGCTGCATCTTTTCGGTTCGATCGGATTGGTGTGCTTCTTTACCGGCTTCTTTATCGACGCGTATCTCACCATTCAATGGTTCCTCGGTAATATTGCACTCAGCAACCGTCCGTTGTTACTCGCGGGTTTTTTACTCATCATTGTCGGCGTTCAATTCCTTGCGATCGGTTTACTGGGCGAGATGATCAGTCGCGGACATCATGTCAAGGAAGAATATTCTATACGCGACATTCTCGATTAATAACTTATGAAGCTGTCGATAATCGTTGCAACGTATAATCGCAAGCATCAATTAAAAGAGTTATTTGAAAGCTTTAAACATCAAACACTCCCTCCCGATCGGTTCGAAATCGTTGTTGTTGATGACGGTTCGACAGACGGCACCGATCAATTTATCGATGAAGTTGGATCACGCGTACCGTTTGGAATACAATATCATTACCAGCAAAATAAAGGACCGGGATATGCCCGTACACTCGGCATGGAACAAGCTGGCGGAGACGTTTTTATCTTCATCGATTCTGATTGTATCGCTCCGCCGCATTATCTGCAAACTATCGCCGATGCATTTCATAACCGGTACATAGATGCGTTTGGCGGTCCGGATAGATCCGCCGAGGCATTTTCTCCCTGGGATAAAGCCGTGAATTATGTCATGACATCGTTTTTAACGACAGGTGGATTACGCGGCTCATCGGGGAAAAAGCTTGCACGATATTATCCGCGAAGCTTCAATATGGGACTCCGGCGGGAAGTTTTTGAAAAAATCGGCGGGTTCGGTTCGATCTACCATTACGGTGAGGACATTGAATTCAGTCACCGTATAATAAATTCCGGCGCACGGGTTGAGTACATTGACGATGCATTTGTGTATCACAAACGACGATCATCACCCCGTTCCTTTATGAAACAAGTTTTTAAAATGGGTAAAGCACGGGTACAGCTTGGAAAAATAGATCGGTCGATGCTGGAGCCGCTGCATTTTATGCCGGCGGTATTCCTGATTTCACTACCCGTTTTATTAGTCGGCGCAATGGTTAGCGACATCCTGCGTTTCTTATTCATTATTGTATTGATCATTTTTGTTTTGTTCGGCGTATATCTCATACTCGACGGATTCCGGCATTCGAGGGATCTTATTACGGCAATTCTCATACCGATCGTTTTTTGCATACAGGTTACTGCATACGGCACCGGTATGATGACAGAGGGAATACAGACACTTAGAAAGAAATGAATAATTCAAAACTTCCGGTAATAAGCATCATCACGGTGGTATATAACGACGTCCACAATATCGAACGAACGGTCCGGAGCATACGAAACCAAAAATATCCGCAGATTGAGTATATTATTATCGACGGCGGCTCGACGGACGGTACGCTCGAGGTAATACAAAAAAACAAAGATATAATTTCACATTGGATAAGCGAACCGGATGATGGTATTTACCACGCAATGAATAAAGGACTCAACTCGGCAACCGGCGACTATGTATGGTTCATTAACTCGGGTGATGAAATTTATAGCGCCGACACCTTGAACAATATAAGGGAATACCTCCAATTGAACGCCGATATCTACTACGGTGAAGCAATGTATATAGATCGACAGGGTAACGAGATCGGTTTGCGAAGCGAAGTAACGCCTCACCGGTTACCCGACCGGCTTCGATGGCAGGATATGAATGCGGGATTGGTTGTATGTCATCAATCGTTTCTGGTAAGAAGAGCTGTCGCACCTCATTACAATTTGCGTCATCCGCATAGCGGCGATATCGATTGGATTATTGCATGCATGAAAAAAAGCGAGCATGTGATCAACACCGGTAAGATTCTTTCTAAATATCTTATCGGTGGTCACTCGAAACAATTTCACCTCCGTTCGCTTTGTGACAGATACAAAGTACTGCAAAAGAATTTCGGTATTATACCTAATTTCATTCACCATATTGCAATTACAATTCGCGCATTGAAACATTTAAAGAAAAAGAGAAGATGAAAGGAATTATACTTGCCGGCGGGACCGGTACAAGACTTTATCCGCTGACAGCGGCAGTGAGTAAACAACTCATGCCGGTGTACGATAAACCGATGATCTACTATCCCCTTACCGCGCTTATGCTTGCCGGCATTCGGGAGATATTGGTCATTACGACACCACACGACCTGAATGCTTTCGAAAGCGTTTTGCATGACGGCAGCCAATGGGGTATCTCAATTGAATATGCAATGCAAGAGGCGCCGCGCGGTATTGCCGAGGCGCTGATTATCGGCGAATCATTTATCCGGAATGACCCGGTATGCCTGATTCTCGGCGATAATATTTTTTACGGCGATGGATTGATAAAGCTGCTCGAACGGGCGACTACACTCACCGAAGGTGCAATCATATTCGGATACTACGTGAACAACCCGCAACGATACGGCGTGGTGGATTTCGACAACAATCAAAAAGTGCTAAGCATCGAGGAAAAACCGGAGCACCCCCGTTCCAATTATGCGGTTACGGGCATCTATTTCTATGACGGTAACGCCCCGGAAATCGCAAAACAACTTCACCCATCGGCGCGCGGTGAACTTGAAATAACCGATGTTAACAATGCGTATCTGGAGAAAGGCGCATTACAGGTCGAATTACTCGGACGCGGCATCGCCTGGCTCGACACCGGCACACATACCTCGTTGCTTGAGGCGGGAAATTTTATTCAAATCATTGAAAAACGCCAGGGATTAAAAATCGGTTGTCCCGAAGAGATTGCATACCGGAAGGGATTTATAACAGCCGACCGGTTGCGGGAACTGGCTAAAAATATCGACTCTACCAATTACGGCAAATATCTGTTACGACTTATTCAATGATATGACAATACAGTCGCCTCACCATATCTGGAAACGAATTAACGATAAGTTACGATCAAACGAGAAACTTCAGAAGATTGTATATAATACCTCATGGTTGTTCGCCGACCGGATCATACGTATGGGTATCGGGGTAATCGTCGTAATATGGATCGCGCGTTATCTCGGACCGGAACAATTCGGGATATACAATTATGCCATAGCATTTGTTGCACTATTTACGGCGTTTTCCACACTTGGACTCGAACATATAGTCATCCGAGAGATAGTCCGCCATCCGGATAAAAAGAATGAAATCATAGGCACGGCTTTTGTTCTGAAACTCACGGCAAGTTTTATCACCGTGGGTATAATTTCCGCTATTATTTTTCTTCTTCGCCCCGACGACTCACTCACCAGGATGATGGTCATCATTATTGCAGGGGCGATGATCTTTCAATCGTTTGATATAATCGATTTCTGGTTTCAATCACAGGTGCAATCGAAATATAGCGTACTGGCAAAGAACACCGCATTCCTCTTTATCGCCGGCGTCCATATCGGATTGATTCTTTCCGGCGCACCGCTCATAGCATTTGCCTGGGCGCGGCTGGGAGAAATATTTCTATTTGCCGCAGGTTTACTGTTCTTTTATTACTATACCGGTTCTTCATTGCAGCAGCTAAGCATTCATCGTGACCGTGCAAAAAAACTGCTTCGCGACAGTTGGCCCTTAATTCTTTCGGGTATTATGATTATGATATATATGCGAATTGACCAGGTCATGCTTGGAGAGATGATAGGAGAAAAAAGCGTCGGGATCTATTCGGCGGCGATCAGACTAACCGAAGTATGGTATTTTATCCCCACGGCTATTCTCATCTCTGTGTTTCCAAGTATTATAGAAACAAAAAGCCAGGACGAAAAATTATATTATAAACGTTTACAACGCTTATATACACTTTTTACCTGGATGGCGATAACTATCGCGGTTATCATTATGTTCCTTGCAAAACCGGTTATCAATTTACTCTACGGCGCCGATTTTTCGGCTGCAAGCTCGGTACTCGTTATTTCTATCTGGGCGGGAGTTTTTGTCTTTCAGGGTCTTGCACGGGCTAAATGGTTAATTGCCGAGAATTTGCAAAAATATTCTTACTATTTTACCGGAATGGGGGTTGTTTTTAATGTTATTCTGAATGTAATTCTTATTCCGAAATATGGCGCAGCCGGAGCGGCAATTGCAACTCTGATTACGCAATTTATTGTCGTTTTACCGGCGCCCCTTTTTCTTAAACAGACCCGTAAATCAACGATCATGCTTCTTCGATCATTCTTATTAAAAACAGAATAAGGAAAACCGGGTGAACGATAAAAAAAATATTATTCGAAAGGCGGTTATACCGTTTCTCAAAGTATTCAATCTTTATTCCTTAGCTCAACTTCGCGATAGAGGTCCGTTGGTTGAGTATGGTTGGTTTAGAAGCTTCAATGAAAAAAAACCGGTCGATAGATCGGGAAAGCCATTGCCGTGGTTCTCGTATCCGATGATATACTTTTTAGAGAAAAGAGTAAAACCACAATTTACTGTATTCGAGTTCGGCGCCGGCAACTCCACATTATGGTGGGCAAAAAAAGTCTCCCGGGTTATCTCGTGTGAACATAATGTAGAGTGGTATAATTTAGTCCAAAAAACTGCTCCTTCAAACGTCCAGTTGATCTATATTGATCTTTCACAAAATAATTACCCGGAAACATTGACGGGGACATCGAAAATATTCGATATCATTGTAATAGACGGTGAGGAGCGTGTAGAATGTGCCAAACAGGCAATATCATATCTAACACCGGGCGGCGTAATTATTCTTGACGATTCAGACAGAGCGGAATACTCCGAAGCAGTTCAATATCTATTTACACATGGTTTCCGGCAAATCGAATTCTACGGAATGACTGCGTGCATCAACGTAGGAAAGGAAACATCAATATTTTATCGGCCTGATAATTGTCTTACTATTTAATTCTGTGTCTTGAATATGAAATTAGCCCGATTAACAACACTCTATCCTTCATATATAAAATATTATTACGCTCGCAATCCGGTGCTGAAATCCGAACCGTATGATGTGCAACAATCACATATTCATTATGATGCATTCGGATGGGCAGATTTCTGGTCACATGCATTAAAACCGGTCGGTTTTGAGGTGCGGGAAATTGAGATGAACGTGAAGCCGTTGCAAATAGCATGGGCGCGTGAAAAGAATATCCGGTTTAATTCGAAGCGGTGGATATACGATATTGCCGAAGCACAGATCGAAAATTTTCAACCGGATATTGTTTTCATTCACGAGTTACGGGGGACAACCGCTTCATGGATACAGCGACTCCGGGAAAAAAATCCCTCCATAAAACTGATCATCGGCTGGTATGGAGCACCGATACTGGATACATCGGCTATAAAAGAGTGCGATGTAATGCTGTCCTGTATTCCGGAAGTTGTATCGCAATTACGCAATGACGGTATGGAAGCGCATCATCTGAACCACGCATTCGACCCGCGTATACTGGACCGGATCGACCGTACACATGATCAACACATCGATGTATCGTTTATCGGTCAGATAATCAGAAGCAACCGCTTCCACCTCGCGAGAGAAAAGCTCTTGCTGGAACTATTGAAAAAAACAAATCTTCAGATTTATACCCCGAGTGCATATATACCGCTTTCTAAAAAATTGACAACCCCGGTGCGTTACACAGCATATTATCTGATACAGGCATTGAAATATATGTCGGTTCCCGAACAAACGCTGCAAAAAATTCCCGGACTACGCAATGCGGCAATACTGTACGAAAAACCACTCGCATTTGTAAATCCTCAATTGAAACCATATCTTAATAAGGAAGTGTACGGTCTTGAAATGTTCCAGACATTGCATGATTCAAAAGTTACCTGGAACAATCATATCGACATCTCAAAAGATTCTGCTTCAAATATGCGGCTTTACGAGGCGACCGGAGTGGGCACGTGTTTAATAACCGATTGGAAACCGAACATACAAGATCTTTTCGAGCCGGATACGGAGGTGGTAACATACCGGAACGCGGATGAATGCGCGGAGAAAGTGACTTGGTTACTCGAAAACCCCGAAGAAAGTATAAAAATTGCAGACGCAGGACAGACACGAACTCTCCGGGAACATACATTCGGCCAACGAGCGAAACAGTTCCGTACAATAATTGATACTTATTTAAGTAAGCAATAACGTGACAAAAAAATGAGGCGCTATGAGTAAGAAAAAGAAACCAAAGAAGAGAACGCAGCAGAAAAAAGAATTCTTTACCATACCACAAAAATACCAACACACGGTAGTGCTGCTCTTGCTTGTTCTTTCATTTGTTATTTTCTTTAATGCACTGTTTTTTCAGGACAAAAACTTTATCTCAAGCGATTACGTCGCGTCGCTCGCATACCTGCCGTTTGTCGAAGAAGCAGAAGAACAGGGCATATTTCCGCTCTGGACGCCGTACTTGTTCAGCGGCTTGCCAAGTTATGCAAGCATGATTATTTCGGGCGACCGCTGGTACGATTTTACCCATAAGTTTTTTTCTACTCTTTATAATTCCGTTCGCTATCTATTCTGGGACAGATATATCTTTGTAGTTATACTTTTTCATATACTGTTCGGGATAGCAATGTACATGCTGGCATTTCAAAAAACTAAAAATGCCGGCGCTTCGCTCTTTGCCGCCATTTCAATTTCGTTCTGCCTGGCAATCATCATCTGGGCTATGGAGGGACATTATACCAAAGCCCGTTCGCTTATCTCGCTGCCGTTACTGCTGATCGTTGTTGAACAAATGAGATCGAAAATCAAACCATGGCATATCCCGGCTGCCGTTCTGCTAATCCATATGCACGGTATACATATTCAGATGGTGTTTTACTCGGCATTCGCTCTCGGCATTTATTTTATATTCTTTACGGTCCGCAATCTGATTAAGAAAGAAACCGTTGCGCCTGTCATTAAGACGGCTATAGTCCTCGGTCTCTGCGCCGGGTTTGCATTTTTTATGCGGGCTGACCGGTATCTATCAACCTATGAATATAATCAGTATTCCATCCGGGGTGTCGGGCCGATCATCGAAACAGATGAAACAACCGGCAGACCCGGCGGCGGCCTCGATTACGACTACGCAACGAGCTGGTCGTTTAGCCCGCAGGAGATCTCTACATTGTTGATCCCTTCTTTTTACGGATACGGAACGTGGACTTATAAAGGTCCGTTAACTCAACATCAACCGGTTCGGGTAAATACATATTTCGGGCAAATGCCGTTTACCGTCGCGCCGGTTTATATGGGCGTTATACTCCTGGCGTTTGCAATTATCGGAATGGTATATTACCGGAGAGACCCGTTCGTGCAATATCTTATGATTCTGTCGGGAATTGCTTTACTAATCTCGTTCGGGAGAACGCTTCCCATACTCTATGACCCGATGTATCATTACTTCCCGATGTTCGATAAGTTTCGTGTGCCGAGTATGATTTTGATATTGTTGCAAATAGCGTTCGCAGTGTTTGCCGCATACGGCATAGCTGCAATTGTTGAGCTCGGTAAAAAGAAACATCATCAATTACCGGTATGGCTTCGCCGCACTCTTGTCGTCGCCGGTACACTCTTCGTTCTATCGTTCCTTGCCCGGGGCGTCTTTGAAAGTGCGTATATATCGCTCATCGAGGATTCGGGTGCACAGGTACCTGCTCAATTATATTCATGGATGTATGAACGCATGATGAACGATCTGTCGTTCAATCTCGGGCTGCTGCTTGTTGCATTCGGCGGCGTTGTGTTATACCTCCGTCAATCGATATCCCCGCTTATATTTATCGCGTTGTTGCTCGTTCTTACCACAACAGATCTTTGGCGGCAGGCATACCGTCCGATGGAAGTGCATCCCGCACAGGATCTCGAGCGTCTATTTGAACCGGGCGACGCCGTACAATTTATTAAGAATGACGACGATCTGTTTCGCGTCATTCAACTACGAAACGATCAACCGTTAGCCGACAACCGGTTATCGTATCACCTCATTCAAGATATATACGGATACCATCCCGCTAAACTTCGGGTTTATCAGGATATGATCGATGTCGCCGGTATAGGCAATCCATTTATCTGGAATATAATGAACGTTAAATATGTACTTGCCGACCGTATGTACGATCTCCCCGCACTCGAACCTGTTTTCGACGGAGAACACAAAGTTTTGCAAAATAACGCTCAATTACCGCGTGTATGGTTCGTTGACCGGATTCAAGAACGTATACCGATCGCTATACTTCAATCATTGCGGGAAGGAAATTTCAACCCGACGGACATGGCATACGTCGAAGAATCACCGGAAGTACCGGTCGATACGGCAGGTGAAAATTCATTTGCCCGAGTTACGGATTTCGGCATTCATCATTTACACGCCGATCTTCGTTCAGAAGGAAACCAATTCCTTGTCATAAGTGAAGTGTACTACCCTGCCGGCTGGAATGCATACCTTGACGGTGAAGAAGTCGATATTATAAAGACAAACTATTTTATGCGAGGCATCATTGTTCCGGAAGGCGAGCACACACTTGAGATGGTATTCGAACCGAGAACATACTGGACAGGAAGAACGATCAGTATAATTCTGAACATCATCCTCATAGGATTTGCTCTTGTACTCGCGGGGAAACAAATATTGAGAAAGCAAAATACCAAAACTAAGTCAGCCGAATAGATTATGAGCGACTTTCTATTTTCTTCAGTGACAAACCCAAA
>PWYR01000046.1 GCA_003567775.1 Ignavibacteriales bacterium
CACACAATCGACGGCGGACACAGACGCAAAATTCCGGTGGGAATGTGTGGTGAAATGGCAGGCGATCCGATAGCAACTATACTGCTGGTCGGTATGGGGATTGACTCGTTAAGCGTGGTGCCGTCGGTGCTTCCCGAGGTGAAAAAGATAATTCGATCAATTAACTACAAAGAAGCTGCCAAAATCAGCCGTAGGGCGCTGACAATGGGAACGCCCGAGGAAGTGTTCGGTTATCTAAGAAAAACATTGAAAACGAAACTGCCGGATGTTCCGTTAGGATAGATTACAAAAGGAAAACTATGTTATTATGATTTCACCGGATATTTATAAAAAAATTGATCCGTCGGATATGAGAAGTCGTATCCGTAATTTTTATGAACAGGTAGAAGAAGCAATTGCAATTGGAAAAAAGTTTCAATCGTCCAATTACAGTAAACGCACAACAAACATTGTTCTTGCAGGGATGGGGGGCTCCGCGATCGGGGGAGATCTTCTTAGAACATATTTATCAAAACAACTAAGCATACCGTTTATTGTTAATCGCCATTATACGCTTCCAAACTATGTCGATAAAAATTCGTTGGTAATTATTTCAAGTTATTCCGGCAATACCGAGGAAACTCTTGAAGCGTATGAACAGGCGGTGGAACAAAAAGCACGCATTTTATGTATAACATCGGGCGGCGAGGTTGCAAAAAGAGCGAAAGACCTGAAACATCAATACATATTTATTCCCGGCGGATTGCAGCCGCGCGCCGCGCTCGGATATTCATTCTTTCCGCTTTTATATGCGCTGGATAAAATGGGGTTTGCCGATTTAAATGAGAATGAAGTGCAGGAAACCATAACCGTGTTGAAGACAATGTCGGGTGAAGCAGTCGATATGACCGAAAAAAATTATCCGTACTCGATAGCAAAGAGGTTGCACGGAAAGGCGGTCGTTGTCTGGTCGTCTTCCGACCTGCTCGAAGCGGTAAGCGTTCGCTGGCGGGGACAGCTAAACGAGAATGCAAAACATCTTGCCTATAGCGCTCTTTTCCCGGAATTGAACCACAACGAGATCGTCGGCTGGGAAAATCCTCCGGAGATATTGAAGCACTTTGTTATCGCGTTGCTTAAGGATCGCGACGATCACGCACGCGTCGTACAGCGAATGGCGATCACGAAAGAGGTGCTCAAAGAAACTCCCGATGCCATTCTTGAAATAGCTCCCCGCGGAGAGGGCCGTCTCGCCCGGATGTTCTCGATGATACACCTCGGCGATTGGGTGAGCTATTATCTTGCGATGCTCGACGAAGCCGACCCGACACCGGTGGAGCGTATCAATTATCTGAAGAGCGAACTCGAATACAATGCATTTGGAATTAATGAATAACAAAAAGGTCGGTTTAAATCTTATTTTTTTTTCGCTCTTCGAGCCATTTCTTGAACGATGTATTACTTTCAAGCGACGGTTTGCCCGCGATAATACCACGAACGCTGATATCTTCATCTACGTCTGGCCAATGAATACCTTCACCATTACCGATTAATCTCCAATTCTTTCGCTCATTGACTTCTGTATGAAGTAAACGCGGATACCATGAAAGCGGGACAGTAATAGTACGACCATCACTTAAATCAACGGTAATTGAGTCTTCATCAATTAGTACATTTGTTACTGCCGGTATCTGTATGTCAGTTTCCAAAGAAGTCATTCCACGCCCCTATCAATTTGTTTTCATATTCTTGAATGATTTGGTGAATTTTGTTGATTTCTTTTCCACTAAGTCCATTGCTTCGATGTAATCTTATCGGTGATAACCAGAATTTTGCTGTTTTGTTGTCATGTTCTACGTGAATATGTGGCGCCTCTTCTGATCGCTCGCATAAAAGAAAAACCTATATGGTCCGATACGTAATATTGTCGGCATTCCGTATTCCTTTTTTATAATTGTATATTAAATATATATGTATTTAATGTCAATAATCTCGAGAAAAATAAGCTTTTTTTATCGTAAAAGAGGTAATGCAATTGGACCGCCATATTATATCAAGGTACAGCCGTAACTACGTGGATATTGAGTTACTGTACCGGCTGCTTTTTTCATTCAGCCAATCATCCAACCATGCATCCATGCGCTCATTTTTTCTCCTCCTTAATCTTGATTTTCTCCAAAATTCTGTTAAAATTAAAAGACAAGGGATTATCTAACCACCAATTATCGGAAGTATGTGATGAACGGTTTGAGGGTTGTTGCTGTCCTGATTGCACTATTGATCACTGCCGAGTGTGCACAGGGGCAATTTTACTGGTTTGGTCGTAATAAAGTCCAATACACCGATTTCGATTGGCAAATTCTGCATACGGAACATTTCGATATTTATTATTATTCCGAGATGCAGGATCTCGCCGAGCGGGGCGCTTATATTGCCGAGGAAAGTTTTAAACTACTCGAAGACAAATTTAATCATACCGTATCAAGGCGCATTCCGCTTATTTTCTACAGTTCCCATCTGCATTTTCAGGAAACCAACGTCACCCCCGGTTTTATACCCGAGGGAGTAGGGGGATTTTTTGAATTTATTAAAGGACGCGTTGTTATTCCTTTTAACGGGTCTCTTGCACAATTCGAACATGTAATCCGGCACGAGCTTGTGCATGTGTTTATGACCAGCAAACTTAGACAGGTATTGCGTGACAGACGAAAACCATCGGACCGGCTCCCGCCGCTTTGGTTTGTCGAAGGACTTGCCGAATACTGGTCGACGGAGTGGGATACCCAGGCGGAGATGATGATACGGGATGCAGTACTGAACGACTATGTTGTGGGATTATCGAATATAGAGCGGTACTACGGATCATATTTGATGTATAAGCTCGGACAAAATGCAATCCAGTATATAGCCGAAGAATTCGGCGAAGAAGCGGTTCTGTTGCTTATGGAAAATTTCTGGCGGTCGAGTTCATTTAGTGAGGTTATGAAAGAAACGATCGGCCTTAATTACCGCGAGTTCGATGAGCGATGGTTGTATCACCTAAAGAAAAAATACTATCCCGTCATGGCGGATAGCGATCATCCGAGCAGGGTAACCGAGAAAATTATTACCGAAGGATATAACGCAACGCCGGTCTATACCGAGATTAACGGGAAACGGGAAGTATACTTCGTCGGCAACCACACAGGATATACAAGCTTATTCAGATTAAATCTTGACGACGATAAGCCGGAACCGAAGGTAGTAATCAGAGGAGAGAGAACCCGTGAATTTGAGTCGGTGCGGGTGTTTCAAAATTCCATTCATATATCGAGTGACGGTATCCTGGCATTTGTTACAAAAAGTGGTGAGAGCGACGTTCTTCATATTTACGATATAAAATCGGATAAACGCATCGAAACTCTCCGCTTTGACGATCTGGTTATGTTGAATTCCCCGAATTGGTCGCCCGAAGGCGACCGGTTTGTAGTTGCCGGCGTCGATATGAACGGATACCGCAACCTTTATATTTATAACATTGAAGACCGATCGTTG
Organism: Ignavibacteriales bacterium; assembly: GCA_003567775.1. Lineage (GTDB taxonomy): Bacteria > Bacteroidota > Ignavibacteria > T3Sed10-11 > T3Sed10-11 > T3Sed10-11. The sequence continues at coordinate 3,514 of PWYR01000046.1, forward strand.
CAACAGCTTACAAAAGATTTCTATGATGACCGGGATCCCGCATGGTCGCCGGGCGGCACATTGATTGTTTTTAGTTCTGACAGATCCCGGTACGGCAGATACGGTTATTATAATTTGTTTCAATACAATCTTGAAACAGGCGAGATAACCGCCATAGCGGTTGAGAATAGAAATTTTCATTCGCCTTCGTGGTCGCCCGACGGTTCACAACTCGTTTTTGTGTCCGACCGGGACGGTGTTCGTAATATCTGGTCGATGAAAATGGACGGTGGTAATCCCCGCTCCCTCACACGACTCACATATTTTACAACAGGTTCGTTCGATCCCTCATGGACAAAGAACGATGGACTGCTTTTTACCACGTATGAAAGGGGAAGGTTTCATATTCGCAAGCTTGACAATGTGTCGAATCTTCTTGCCGAACATTCGGCTGAGTCCATTTTTGATTCATCATCATCACTTAACGGTTGGGATATTGCGAAACTACACGCCAATGTCGATGTTGAGGTCAGATCCTATAAACCGAGCTATACACTTGATATTGCACAAAGCCAGATTTCGACCGACCCGATTTTCGGCACAAGCGGCGGCGCAGTTATCTCCATAAGCGATATGCTTGGAAACGAGCGTTATAATTTCCTTATCTATAATACGGCGCAATCACAGGATGAATTCCTCGAAAGTTTTAACATCGCCATTTCACGGGTATCGTTATTGCGGCGTACGAATTTCACGTACGGGATTTTTCATTTTGCAGGCAGACGTTACGATCTCACCGATCCCGACCTGTTCTTTTATGAGCGTATGTTCGGCGGCTACTTTGCGCTGAGTTATCCATTGTCGCATTTTAAAAGGGTTGAGTTTACATCTTCTTTAAGTCATTCAAATAAACAGCTCTTCTACGATATTTCCGAACGAAAAGCTCTTATGGTTTCGAATTCCGTATCTTTTATTCACGATAATTCCTTATGGGGACCTACCGGACCATTGGACGGTCGCCGCTTATTGGTGCGGTTTGCATATACAACCGATATTCAGTACGGGAACGTTAATTACTATACAGTAATGGCAGATTACCGGAATTATCTGCGACTGGGGCAGCGCTCGGCGTTTGCTTCGCGGTTTCAATTCTTTTATAATCACGGTGAAGAAGCCAGGCGGTACTTTATGGGCGGGAGTTGGGATCTGCGTGGATATCCAAGATGGTCACTTCGCGGGCAGAAACTATGGCTCAACAGTCACGAATTACGGATTCCCTTCATCGATCAGCTCGGTGTGTTGTTCCCGTTTGGTGGGATAGGATTCGGCTCGTTTCGCGGCGCCGTCTTTTTTGATGCAGGCAGTGTATGGGATACGGAATATAAAGAAACACTCGGAAGCGTCGGGGCGGGATTACGATGGAACATCGGTGGTGTGCTTGTTCTTCGTTACGATATCGGAAAGCGGATAGAAGATAACTTTACCCGACTGCAGAGCGGATTGTTTCATCAATTTTTCTTCGGCTGGGATTTTTAGATGAAACAAGAATTCTCATACCTTCCTTTATTATGCGCCATCCTTTTCTTGTACACCGGATGCGGAAGTTTCAAACTAAGCGAACCGATTACCCCGACGGAGCGTGATTGGGTGATCGGCGCAGGATCGTCACAGCGAACACATTTCCAGGATATACGGCTTTCGCCACCGTTCGATCCAGAATGGGATTATAACGCCGGCGGGGGATTTTCATCGAATGCACTGCTGATAAAGGGCGATGTTTTATTTATCACAACCTTGCACGGAGACTTGCATCTTATCAATGCCGAAACCGGCAGACGCATCGGTCGAATAAGTTTCAACGAACCAATATCCGGTTCTCCGGTGCTTTATAACCATATTATCGTTATTCCGCTTGCAGGCGGCGACGAAACTCTTGTTGCGTATGATTTGTTAGCCGGGGATGAGATTTGGTCCAAAAATATCGGACCCGTCGAGTCTTCTTTATTGTTGTACAGAGGAACTATCTATGCGGCGTCACGTAACGGAGCCCTGTATGCCTACGATCCGGTTACCGGCGATGAACGCTGGAAGAAAGAAATCGGGAATATGATTTATGCATCTCCATCGGCTTCAGATGACCGGCTATTTATTGCCGCATCTACCGGCTTAGTGTTTGCAATTGATTATAAGGAAGGGCATATTGTGTGGCAGTCGGATACTTTGCGGACTATTCTGACAACACCGGTTGTTGGCGATGAGTTTGTGTATGTGTCGTCGAGAGATTCGTTGGTTTACTGTTTACGACAAGACACCGGTGAGCTTGTATGGACATATAACCCCGGTTCCCGGTTATATAGTGCGCCGTCTATCGGGGAGAAGTATGTTATCGTTGGAACGGCCGGCGGAGATATGGTGGCGGTGCATCCCGGCAACGGTTCGAAGCAATGGCAGTTTCAAGTAAAAAGTATTGTAAATAGCTCTCCCTTAATTGCAGGAGATTTCGTATATTTTGTTTCATTGGATAAACATATTTATATTTTAAATGAACGTGACGGTGCGCTTCGGTGGTCGTATGATGTTTCCAGTCGGTTAAAAACAACTCCACTCATTTGGAAGGACCGGCTTTTTATATGTGCAGGAGACAGGAGAGTATATTCATTTCGGCATGTTCTGACAGAGCGGGATGCTCAATAATCATGTGATCCTCATTTACTCAATCTATGGAGCACTGCATATATGGACCGGTTAGATCTTCTGCGGATTGTCCCGATCTTTACTGATCTTGAAGACGAGGTCTTTAAAAAAATAGTCGACATAGGGCTTGAACGGAAATACACGAAGAATTCCATAGTGTTTTTGGAAGAGGAGATAGGCGCGATATTATTCATAATCTTAAATGGCAGGGTAAAGGTAGTACGAACCGATGACAACGGAAAAGAGGTGATTTTATCGATTCTCGGTCAGGGAGACTTCTTCGGTGAGATGGCATTGCTTGACGATCTTCCCCGATCGGCAACGGTAGTAGCACTCGACAAGTCGGAATTGTTTATAATTCACCGACGTGATTTTCTCGATTTGATCGAAAGGACTCCAAAGGTAGCCACTGCGCTTTTACGGGAGTTGACTCTTCGCCTGAGGAAATCCAATGAACAGATTGAAAATTTATCGCTCAAAGATGCCGTCGGGCGTGTGGCAACAGTCATATTACAACTGGCAGATGAGGTCGGGAAAATAAGAAAAGGAGCAGTTGTCATCGAGGACTTCCCGGTGCAGCAGGATCTTGCGAATATGGCGGGCACATCGAGGGAAACAATCTCGCGCACAATACATCAATTTATGCATAATAATTATGTTGAGCAAAAAGGGAATACTCTCATAATAAAAGATTATGAAAAATTCAAGAATCTCTTTTCCTGAGTTCAATTTAAGTGGTTATTAAAAAAATCTAATTTCCTTGACATTCAGTGCGGTAAAATGTATCTTTACAAGAACTTAGAGCTTTTTGGGCTACAACACGCGATAGTCCTTCCGGTTTATACGGTAGCGATCTACATAATGATAGAATTCGGAGTTTATGGAAATAGTTGAACTCGTTCGTGCGGTGCCTATTTTTGGTGTTCTTGATAACAACGAAATTAGAAAAATCGTTGAAATTGGCATAAATCGTAGATTTAGTAAGAACGGCATAGTTTTTCTCGAAGAAGAGGAAGGGGCGGCTCTATTTATTATAATCTCCGGAAAGGTAAAGGTAGTGCGAACCGATGATCAGGGGCGCGAAGTAATTCTAACCATTCTCGGTCCGGGAGACTTTTTTGGCGAAATGGCAATCCTCGACGGAATGCCGAGGTCGGCTACCGTCGTTTCAATCGATAAGTCGGAATTGTTTATGATCCACCGTCGTGAATTCCTTCAATTAATCGAAAAGACGCCGCAAGTTGCTATATCTCTTCTTCGCGAGTTAACACACCGTCTGCGAAAATCCGATGAACAGATTGAGCGTCTTTCGCTTAAGGATGCCGTCGGACGCGTTGCAAATGTTATTCTCCAACTCGCAGATGAATTAGGGAAAATTAAAAAAGACCAGGTTATTATTCACGATTTTCCTCTGCAACAAGATCTCGCTAATATGGCGGGTACATCGCGTGAAACTATTTCGCGAACTATTCACCAGTTTATCCGTGAAGGCCATCTGGAGCAGCACGGGAATTCTATAGTTATTACAAATTTTGAGAAGTTTAAAGGTATCTATTCGTAACGGTTGATTGTGGGTTCATGGATAAGTTAGCACATTTTCGTTATTGTAATTATCATCCAAATAGTAATAAGGCAGACATTATAGTCGACTCGCCCGCGGCGGCAAAAAACGCGGATAATTTGCCTGTCGGCGATCTGCATATGCATACACATTATTCGGACGGTTTTTTTTCTCCGAAAGAGGTGGTTTATAAAGCAAAAAAGATTGGTCTTTCTGTTATAGCCATTACCGATCACGACTCTGTAAATGGAATTAATGAAGCAATTGAAGCCGGTGTAGCATGCAATATCAATGTCATCCCCGGTATTGAGCTGAGTGCAATGTACGGAGAACGAGAGGTTCATATTCTCGGATACTTCATAAACCATCGGAGTCCGGAATTGAATGAGTACCTAAAATTTTTCCGTGCAGAGCGTGTAAAGCGCGCTCGCGAAATGGTGCGTCGATTAAATAATCTAAAAATACCGGTCGCTTTTGATTCGATTATGCAGAATGCAGAAGGGCGCTCGATAGGCAGACCGCACATCGCTGCTGCCGTGCTCGAAACAGGAAGCGTTAAATCGTACCTTGAGGTTTTTCATAAATATATCGGTTTCGGTTGTCCGGCGTATGTCGAAAAATATCGTCTCGAAGTCAATGATGCGGTTGCAATGATTTCTAAAGCCGGTGGATTATCATTTATTGCACATCCCGAAAGCATCCGGGATACTACGAATGATACGGTGCTATTTGAAGTTATCAAAACCGGAGTCGACGGTATCGAAACAATTCACCCATCGTTAAATAAGCAGAAATCGATGTACTATCGCGGCATTGCACAGGAATATTACCTGCTCGAAAGCGGCGGCTCCGATTTCCATGGCGGTAAGCGGGGTGATGAAGATCATATCGGACGGTACGGAATTCCGCTTGAGTATATCGATGCGATGCAAACACGGCTTGTTGCCTAATAACAAATGATAAGGAAGAACTTTCATGATTGTTCAAGGATCACTAAACGCTCAGGGACTTCGGTTTGCAATTGTCATTAGCAGATTTAACGAAACAATTTCTGTGCGATTGCTTGACGGCGCTAAAGATTGCATTCTACGTCACGGCGGCGCCGAAGACTCAGTAGCAGTTTTTTATTGCCCGGGCTCCTTCGAGATACCGGTCGTCGCGCAACGGCTGAGTAAGTCGGGAAAATATGATGCTATAATTTGCATCGGCGCCGTAATCCGGGGCGAGACGCCGCATTTCGATTACATCGCTGCCGAAGCCGCAAAAGGTGTTGCACAGGTAGCACTTAGCGGCGGTTGTCCCGTTATGTTCGGTATTCTTACCGCCGATACAACCGAGCAAGCAATGGAACGTTCGGGCGGTAAAGCCGGAAACCGAGGGTGGGATGCGGCTCTCGGTGCTATAGAAATGGTTCGATTGTTGGAGCAAATAAAATAAGATTGAATGGAGTAATGTGGGGATGAGAAATTCCGTGATTCTGTTTGTTGGATTTGTCATTATAAGTTGTGTTGTACCTCAGTTTCTTTTTGCGGGTAGTGAAAACTGGAGAAACTACACGGCAATGCACGAAGCGCGCGCCGCGATACAGCTTGATGACGTACTTTACGTAGTAACGAGCGGTGGAATGTTTGGTTACATGAATAACGGAGAAATAATCGAGACACTGACAACCTCCGAAGGATTATCGGCGATTGATTTAACCGCGGTTGCCGTTGATGCCGACGGTATGATCTGGATTGGCGCTAAAGGTGGTTATATCGACGGCTATAACCCGAAAGATCGTTCATGGAGAAGAGTTACCGATATTACCCGCGCGGATTTTCCGCTGCGGGATATTACCACGCTCGCAACCCGGGGCGATACTCTCTATGTCGGCTCAAGCTTCGGTGTTAGCATATACTCCATATCAAGGAACGAGTTTAACGACTCCTACATTAAGCTCGGCACATTTCCGACGCAGACTCCAGTTACCTCTATAGCATACGATGACACCTATTTGTGGATCGGAACAACACGCGGTGTTGCACGCGGTGAGATTAACGATCCGCTGCTTGCCGCCCCCGATCGATGGACCACCTACTCAACCGGAGATAATATTCCACACGAACAAGTCAATGATGTAATCATTAAAAACGGCGTACCATTTGTTGCGACTCCCAATGGTATAGTCTGGTATAACGGCACGGTGTGGTCGGTAGTCGATGGTTTTACCGGCTCTGATGTACGCGCTCTGAAAGTATTCGACTCATCAATTTTTGCAGCTACTGCACGTGATATTTATACCCTCACTCAAAGTGGAATAACCGGAACATACGGTCCACGGTTGCCGGGAGAAATTTATACCATCGTCCAATATCAAAACGATGTTATCGGTGTGACGACCGATAGTGGAATTGCCCGGCTTGTCGGGAATGACTGGGTGACAATTATACCGGATGGTCCCGAAACAAACATATTAACGCATCTATTTGTGGATCAGGAGAGCAGAATCTGGATTGCTACCGGTACGGGAGCGTTCGGGAGAGGTTTTTATAGATATGATCCCTCGGCAGAGTCCGGTGAACAATGGAAAACGTACACAGTACAAAAGTACGGTGAATTGCTTTCGAATGCTTATTACCGTGTGTCTGGAACATCCGACGGTACCATCTGGGCAAGTTCGTGGGGACGCGGCATTACCGCCGTCAAACCGGATGGAAGTTTACGTAATTTTTATCTTGACGACGGATTGGTTGGTATTACAACAAGTCCGGAGTTTGTGGTAACAGGTAAAGCGGCGGAAGATAGTGAGGGGAATATTTGGTTATCGCTTTATAATATGTCAGACGGTAGACCGCTTGCGAAGTGGGACCCGGACACGGATTCATTTACATTTTTCCGAAATGAACGAAATACAAATGCCATGCAGCTCGGGGATATTATCATCGATCGTTACGATACTAAATGGATAATTTCCTCGTTTTCAAGCACATTGGGCGGGCAGGACGGTTTGTTTTATTTTAATGATAATGAACCGATCGGCAGCAATATCGGCGGCTGGGGGGTGGTTACAACGGCGCACGGGCTTCCTTCAAACTCGATAAATGCAGTTACGAAGGATAACAGAGGTGAGATATGGATCGGCACCAATCAAGGGCTATCGGTAATTATAAACACGCGTGAACCTCAGACATCTGTCCGCGATATTTTTACGTTGCAAGATCATGTTATCAATGCAATCGAAGTCGATCCGCTCAACCGGAAATGGGTAGGAACACAGGAAGGTGTTTTTCTCCTGTCGCCTGACGGAACGCAATTGCTTGAGCAATACAATGTGCGCAATACCAATAACAAGCTTGTTGCCGACGATGTTCTCTCGATTGCATTTGATGACAATACGGGAATAATATATTTCGGTACCGACCAGGGGATATCGAGTTTGCAAACCGTCGCCGTCGCCCCGAAAGTTGCATTTGATGAACTTTTTATATCCCCGAATCCATATCGTATGCCGGCAGAATACGAGATGAAAATCGACGGGCTGGTGCGTAATGCATCGGTGAAGATATTGTCTGTCGACGGTAGATTGGTCAGGTCGTTTGAATCTCCGGGCGGAAGGATTGCTTATTGGGACGGGAGAGACGATATCGGGAGACAGGTTGCCAGCGGCGTTTATATCGTCGTCGGTATTTCAGAGGACGGCGCCGAAGTCGGTAAGTCCAAAGTGACTGTGATAAGGAGGTGATTGTTGCGAATTATGTGTTACTAACTCTAATAAACCACTAATATGTACCATGATAAACGAGGAGGAGGTTGACCTTGGAAAATAATTACAATGAAGAAATCTTTACCAAACGTGTTCGTGCCGGTAAACGGACATATTTTTTTGATGTAAAAGCGACGAAATCTCAAAAAGACTTTTACATCACAATTACCGAAAGCAAGCGTATCGGTGAGAACAGCTATGAGAAGCACAAAGTTTTTCTGTATAAGGAAGATTTTGATAAGTTCATCGATGCTCTCGGCGAGACAGTCGAACATGTGAAAACCGAATTACTGGCGCGAGTAAACGGTGAAGATCAATCTGTCTCGACGTAACAATCCATGGTCACATTATTACGCCTGAGAAAAGGCGCGTGGCTTCGACCCTCTCTCCCGTAGAACGGAGAGAGGGTTTTTCTATTATTGCTTTTTACATTCCTTACACTGACATAAGTTTCTCAGGATCTCAAAGGTATAGATGCCTGTATCATGTCCATCCTGCCATGTGATTTGAATTGCATACTGTCCGACTTGTTTTACACCGGTAAGTGCGTATTTTCCCTCTTCATATAACGGCAGCATTGTACTGCTTTGATCACGGTACTCATTGCATGTTGCACAGGGGCAATTATCTCGTAATACCTGGAATGGATAGACACTTATGTGTCCGTCATCCCATGTTATGGTAAGTTCGGCATCGCCTGATCGATGAATGCGGGTTGGTCTCATTTTTTAAACGGATCGATAAATTGTTTCCGCGGTCTATTTATATAGTACTTTTCATGCAGCTCAGATAGACGTTTCATCGATAAACTATCGAGTTCTTCATCGTCCTTATGGCGTTTCATAAACATCCGAAAATCCTCAAGCTCATCACGAGTCATTTTGTGCTCGAAATCGCGGAGGATTTCTATCATTTCCTTTTGTTCTTTGAATGACATAAGTTATAACCTCTATTATTGTTTACAAAATAATTTGATGACAAGATAATTTGTTAATTATTTTTTAATATTGTTTTAAAGGTGATTTAGTCACGATTAAAATTGATCCATTGTATTGCCTCTAATGGTGTATATTGGATAAATCGGTTGATATTTTTCTCATATGATATAGCCCTATGTTTAATAGAGGATATATGAAATGCGATTTGTGGATTTAGCATGTGTACTTTTTGCTTTCCTAAATATCTTGAACCGTTGGTAATATCAATTTTCCTCACCACACTATTTAGCGGTTTTCAATTCATATATTATTGCATTTTCGACTATTAAATCTGCATAATATGTTTTGCTGAAATCTATGTGTAAAACTTGTATGGGTACCTCTATCTTTATATTATTAAAACCTGATTTTATACAACGATCGGCCAATTCATTCTGATAAATTTTCTCACTCCAGAATCTACCCATATCGCGATGAATTGAGAATATTAATCCGATAATTTCGTAGTCAATTGAATAAAATTCATTATCCGATATAGAATTAACGTCGGTGTTATGATATATGGGCATTTTTTAAGTATTCTTAAAAAAAATAATTTTGCCATTCAATCATTTTGTATAATAGAATTAAGTTCACTGACACATCGGTATATTAACGCCGTGTTTCTTAGCATTCATTATCGCGTGTTCGTAGCCCGCGTCGGCGTGACGGATAATCCCCATACCGGGATCATAGGTCAGGACGCGCTCAAGCCGTCGTTCAGCTTCTTTCGTACCATCTGCAACGATGACCATACCGGCATGAATAGATAGACCGATACCGACTCCTCCTCCATGATGAACCGACACCCAGCTTGCCCCGCCGATGGTGTTCATAAGTGCATTGAGGATCGGCCAATCAGCTATGGCATCGCTGCCGTCTTTCATTCCTTCCGTTTCCCGGTTTGGTGAGGCAACCGATCCGCAATCGAGGTGATCCCGTCCGATGACAATAGGCGCTTTCACTTCGCCCTTTGCCACGAGATCATTGAAAACTTTGCCCATCTTTGCCCGGTCGCCGTAACCAAGCCAACATATCCGGCACGGTAGGCCCTGAAATTTAATTTTGTTGCCTGCTTGTTGTATCCATCGGTTGAGAGGTTCGTCGTCGGGAAATGTTTCCAAGACTGCCCGATCGGTACGATAGATATCGTCAGGATCGCCGCTTAACGCCGCCCAGCGGAACGGACCTTTACCGTCGCAGAAAAGCGGGCGAATAAATTCGGGTACGAATCCCGGAATATCGAATGCATTTTCGACACCGCTGTCCTGTGCTTCACCCCGGATATTATTTCCGTAGTCGAACGTTATAGCGCCTTTCTTCTGAAGATCCAGCATAGCATGAACGTGTGTTGCGATGGAATCCTTTGCACATTTGATGTATTCTTCCGGATTTTTTGTTCTCAGTGCAAGCGCATCTTCATACGAAATGCCTGCCGGTACATAGCCGTTTAATGTATCATGTGCAGAGGTTTGATCGGTTAATACATCCGGAACTACACCTCGCTTTACGAGTTGCGGCAGTACATCTGCGGCGTTTGCGAGCAGTCCGACCGAGAGCGCCCTTTTTTCCTTTTTTGCATCGAGAACTATTCTAAGCGCTTCATCAAGATCGGTGCTCATCTCATCAAGGTAGCCGGTTGTCAATCTTTTTTCAATCCGCGATTTATCAATTTCGATACATAATGCTGCCGCTCCGTTCATTGTTGCAGCGAGCGGTTGTGCGCCGCCCATGCCACCAAGTCCGGCTGTTATTAGCAATTTACCCGCAAGTGACCCGTTAAAATATTTTCGTGAACACTCAGCGAATGTTTCATACGTACCCTGTAAGATTCCCTGCGTACCGATATAAATCCAGCTCCCGGCGGTCATTTGTCCGTACATCGTAAGCCCTAATCCTTCGAGCCGGCGGAATTCATCCCACGTAGCCCATTTCGGTACGAGCATGGAATTGGAAATAATTACACGGGGTGCATCGGTATGAGATTGAAATACTCCGACAGGTTTTCCCGATTGCACGATCAATGTTTCATCATTTTCAAGTTCACGTAGACTAAGGATGATCGCTCTGTATGCCTCCCAGTTGCGTGCGGCTTTTCCTGTGCCGCCGTATACGATTAGTTCTTCCGGCTTTTCGGCAACTTCGGGATCGAGATTATTCATCAACATTCGCAATGCAGCTTCCTGCAGCCATCCTTTGCAACTGATTTCGGTGCCGCGGGGTGCTCTGATCATTTTCTTATACATCTGAATCTCTTATTATTGTGGATAAATAGAATAAAATACAAAAAGAATTTGTTTACCACAATAAAAAAATTGTATTAATTCTCCATTACTATTGATGATGAGTAAAAATATTTCTATTATGTAATAATTACACACAGTGAAAGTTTTACAAAACAGGACATCCATCAATGCGGCAAATGCCCAAATTTGTGTCACATCTAAAATAAGAACTGGTAGATCTATGAAAGTAAAAGGCGAACACATCCTCATTTCCGACGACGAAATCGGTCTGCGTGAGTCATTGCACGACCTCCTTACGATGGAGGGCTATAATGTTACCGTGACGGCGAACGGGATAGAAGCAATCAACAAATTGCAAGCCGAGCAGTTTGATATTGCTTTATTAGATATTAAGATGCCGAAAATTGACGGGATCGAAGTACTTCGATATATGCAACAGAATTGTCCGTTTACGCAGCCGATTATGCTTACAGGTATAGTCGATGTTAAGCTTGCTGTTGAAGCTATCCGTCTCGGTGCGTATGATTACATTACCAAACCGTATTCATCCGACGATTTGCTGAAGGTTATTAGCCGCGCCCTTGAGCGGAAAAACCTTCTTATGCAGAACGAGGTAATGAAAACGGAGTTGCAGCGTTTATCCGGCACCTCGGAGATCATCGGCGATGCTTCCAGTTTTAAAAAGGTTTTACGACTTGCCGCTAAAATTGCACCGACGGAATCGAGTGTAATGATATGCGGACATAGCGGCACCGGGAAAGAACTGATTGCAAACTTTATTTATAAAAACAGTTTACGTGCCGAGCAACCGTTTGTTGCTTTGAATTGTGCTTCTATTCCCGACAGCCTTATCGAAAGCGAATTATTCGGACATGAAAAAGGAGCTTTTACCGATGCGGTTCGTCAGAAACAAGGACTGGTCGAAATTGCGAACGGCGGTACATTGTTCCTTGATGAAGTTGGCGATATAAGTTTGTCAATCCAGCCAAAACTTCTCCGGTTCATTCAAGAGGGTGAATATCGCCGGGTCGGCGGAAATACTGTGTTGCATTCCGATGTTCGTATTATTTCCGCTACGAACAAGCGGCTCGAGAATGAAGTAACCGCCGGTAAATTTCGTGAAGATTTGTTATACAGATTAAATGTTATAACAATTGATCTGCCGTCGCTTAAAGAACGTAAAGAAGATATCCCGAAACTTGCTCAATGGTTTATTCAAAAGAAAATGAAAACACGGGTTAAGAAAACATTATCATCAGAGGCGATAGATATGCTGACACGGTATGATTGGCCGGGTAATGTCCGGGAGCTTGAAAACGTAATAGAACGGGCAGCAATATTGTCCCATGGAGATGTAATCGAAGCCAAAGATCTTGCGCTGCCGAGCAGGGTGTTGAGTATGGGGGGTTCTTCAGATGATGGGGATAGCCGTGTCGGTAAACTCGTGCCAATGAAAGATGTGGAACGTGAACACTACTTAAAAGTGCTCAATACATTGAACTGGAATAAAAGCCAGGCGGCAAAAGTGCTCGGTGTGAGTTTGAAGACGCTGTACACGAAAATTCAACAATATCAGCTCAAGGAACGGACTGCGTAAATTATTGTGATGCCTGCGCCATAAGCCGGCGCAAGTTTCCCTCGTCTTTCTGGTTAATACGGAACCGAATATGAATATGATCGTTTTCGTATTTCTTTTCCAATATTTCACCAATTGCGTGTAACTTAGATATAAGCTGATGTTTTTGATGCGTTAGCGTCAGAGTTTTTTCGACAAACTGTTTATCCATTTGCTCCACTATCGTTTCCTTTAAGGTTTCGATATTGATACTTCGCGCCGCCGAAATCGCTGCTGCCGACGGGTAATCCCGCATTAATTCTAAAATATACTCGCGGTTCTCTACCTTATCTATTTTATTGAAAACCATGATAGTGGGTTTGTCCAGCGAGTTAAGCGTCTCGAGTGTTTGATTCACCGTCTCGATATGTTCATCGAAAGTGGAACTTGAAGCGTCTACAACATGAAGCAATATATCGGTTTCGGTAACTTCTTCAAGCGTGCTTTTAAACGAGGCGATCAGGTGCGGCGGCAGCTTTCGGATAAATCCCACCGTGTCCGATAACAGTATTTTATGTGCCGGTGATAATGATATTCCCCGTACGGTCGCATCAAGTGTTGCAAACAAACGATCCTCTACAAGAATCCGGGAGCTTGACAGAAGGTTCATGAGCGTTGATTTTCCGGCATTGGTATAACCGACAATAGCGGCGCGTGTAAATTCATTTCTTCCCTTTCGCTGGGTTTCACGCTGCTGTGCGATGCGCTCCAGTACTCGTTTTAAATGACCGATTCGTGTACGGATCATCCGGCGGTCGGTTTCGATCTGTGTTTCACCGGGACCTTTTGTGCCGATGCCGCCGTACTGTTTTGAAAGGTGGGTCCATTGACGTGTAAGGCGCGGCAGTAAGTATTGTAGCTGCGCCAGTTCTACCTGCGTTCTCGCTTCGCGTGAACGTGCACGAAGAGCGAAAATATGGAGTATGATTCCGCTTCTGTCGAGTACCTTGCAGGTGATAATCTTTTCGAGGTTTCTGGATTGTGTCGGTGAAAGGTCGTCGTCAAAAATAACAAGATCGATTTTTTCATCTTTAACCCGCCGGCTGATTTCATCGGCTTTTCCTTTTCCGATAAAGTATGCCGGATTAATACTGTTTTTATGTTGTATGATTGTATCTACCACCGTTGCGCCTGCGGTATCCGCAAGGCGCGCTAATTCTTCGAGATGTTCTTCGGTTGCACCTTTCGGTGTTGTTGTTGATGATACACCGATTAACAATGCTCTTTCGATTTTAGGAATTTCTATTTCGTACACACGACCTCGTTAATAAGTTATCGATATTGTGTCTATTTATATGAACAAATCTGTGCTTAAGAAAGTTTTTGTTGGTCCGGCGCCGTTTGTTGTCTCGAGTCACGGGCAACAAGCGTTTCGATTAGTGCCGTAATAAATGCCAGTAATGCAAATAATTTCCAGAGTTCCTGACCGTATCGCGATTCCTGTACTATGGATGCAAGTTCGAGATCTCGATCAACAAAATAGACGTTTTGAAGCCCATACTCTTCCAATTTCCCGGATAATTCATCTTCGCTTATTCGCTCGCCGGTTGACTCGTCCGGATGCAGGTTAACGCCAAATGCCCGTACAGTGGTTCCGTTTCGTTGAATTCGGTATATCCCGGTCTGCTTTACCGATTCAAGTGAAAATTGCAATACCCCCGCTGCGCCGAGATGTTGCGGTTGAATACGTTCTTCTGTACCATCCGGATGTATGAGAATATACTCGGCTTGAATAGCAGCTTCTAATGCAGGTATTGAAACGGCGACATCTTCTCCGGCGATGAACCTGTCATTGTCTTGATCGGTAGCAGAGGCATATAAGAGCGAACGATGAATGAGCGGGACGAAAATTCCACGCACCGGAAAATCCGACCATTGTAATCCCGGATGAACACTATACAGGAGCACCGTACCGTTTTCCCGTTGACCGCTGATAAGGAACGGTTGATCTCCGCTTAATGTGATAACCTGTGTATCGGTTGATGGCATTGATGCAGTTGCGAGCGATCTAAAAATCCGCGGGGATTCAATTCGTTCCTCTGCGATTGCCCGCTGCCGTATCCTTTCTTCAAAAATATCCTGAAAGATAGGATGATCGTAATCGACATGATCGAATAAAAGTAGTCCCGAATCGCGCCCGGCTTCCCCGGTAATATTTAAAATTTCAGGCAGCCGTAATTTTTCAAGGATACCCCGATTATAATTTTGGATATCTATATTTTCTCCCGGAAATAATATAAAGCCGCCGCCTTGTTCAACATAGCGTACAATTCTATCTGCCTGGGCATTGCTGAATGAAGGTACGTTAACTGCGATGACACATTGGTATGCCGATAAATCTTCAGTTGCTAAATTTGCCGCGTTGACATAGTTTGTGTGAATAGCCGAAGCCCCTGATCCTGTACCACGTGCGGCGAGAGCCGTTTCAAGAAATTGAACCTCTTCGCGGGAGAATGCTGCCAGAAGGACACGAAGTTGCTCGGGGATGGCAATTGAAAAATAATACCTGTTATCGGCGTAAAGTGCATCGTCTTCAAGTTCAATGTGTCCTTCAAGTATGCCGGCTTGTTCGGGTATAATTGTGAAATCAGCTACGGAAGCTCCACCGGCAGGCAGATCGACGGCTTTTTGCGCAACCCGCGAACCGTTTAGATAAACAGACGCCAGATGATTGTCCAGGTCGGTTGAGCCATAATTCCGTATCTCGACATCGATTGTTACGGGTTTGCCGATTTCAAATAGCGACGTACGAAATGAAATATCATGAATCGCTGCATTTTCAAATTGTTCCACCGGGACCGAAAGTACAAATGCACGGTATGTATCGTCGAAAATAGAGTTAATTTCAGCATTACCGTTCGACCAGTGCGATGCCTGCAAATCGGTGATAATGTATAATTCCCGGTTTAAATGAATGGAATTCTTTAGCAAGGTGTGTGCTTGTATTATTCCTTTATCAAATTTGCGATGAACAGGATGCGGTTTAGTTTCCCGGATTATCCGTTGTATCCGTGCCAGGTCAGCGGTTGGCGCCTGGGTAGTCGCATCCGGGAGATCGGATTGAAGAAGCAAAATAACATTGTCGCCGTCGGCAAGGAGATCGGTGGTTGCAATCGCATAATCTGCCGCTTGTCTGAATACGTTGCCGTGTTCGTTATACACTTCCATACTCGATGAATTATCAAGTAAAATAGCTGCGGTTGTATTGGCATCCCTGCCTGTCGGGATTACCCCGCTTCCTGTTCGGATAGCAGGGCGAGAAAACGCAAGGACAACGAATATGATCAGGAGCGTTCGCAATAAAAGCAATAGCAATTGCCGCAGCTTTATTCTGCGGATTTGCGTCCTTTGAAGCTCTTTAAGGAAAGAGAGGGTGCTGAATTCTATGGTCCGAACTTTGCGAAGATTAAGCAGGTGAATGATTATAGGAATTGCGGCCGCTCCGAGTCCGACAAGAAATAAAGGATTTAAAAAGATCATCTACCGGCTTCTGCCCTTCCTTTCGCGTTCTTCGTACAAATAAGGTTTAATTCGAAAATATTTTTTTATTATATTAATAATAGAGAGAGATTATGAAAAAATCAATTATTTTTTGCTATTAGTATATTACCTATGCCGATACGAACAATTATAGTGATGATGATACCGGTATTATTTTGTACCGGGGATATTTTGGCGAAAGAGGATGGCCGGGTTGAATCTCCCGCCACGGAAATTATCCGGCCGGAGTTCGGAGAATACGTGCAAGGGACTTTCGACGTATTATCCCATCGGAAAATCGAACGCCCTAAGATCGGGCTTGTACTGAGCGGGGGAGGTGCGCGTGGTGTAGCACATCTCGGTGTCATCGAGGTTCTGGAAGAGCATGGTATTCCCATCGACTTTATTGTCGGTGCAAGTATGGGGAGTTTAATCGGTGGATTATATGCAATTGGCTATTCATCTGAAGCTATGCTGGCGCTCATTGATACAACGGATTGGGAGTATGTAATTTCTTTAACCGAAGATACCGATCGGCGGGATCTTTTTATCGATCAAAAACTCATTCAGAAACGCGGTCTGTTCACTCTTCGATTTGACGGTATTGTTCCGGTCATACCGGCATCGGTGACGCCGGCCCAGAGGTTGTCGAGTTTTATTAATCATCTCGTTCTGCAGGGTATTTACCATGTTCGTGATTCATACGATAACCTCCGGATGCCATTTCGTACCGTCGCTACCGATATTGTTACCGGAGAGCGTA
Organism: Ignavibacteriales bacterium; assembly: GCA_003567775.1. Lineage (GTDB taxonomy): Bacteria > Bacteroidota > Ignavibacteria > T3Sed10-11 > T3Sed10-11 > T3Sed10-11. Next base: position 20,574 of record PWYR01000046.1, read on the forward strand.
TTGTGTTCGACAGCGGGGACCTCGTACAGGCGCTTCGGGCAAGTATTTCTGTCCCGTTGATTTTTGCACCCGTGAAAATGAATGATATGCTGCTGGTAGACGGCGGCTTGGTGTCAAATATACCTGTGGACATTGCACGATATAATGAATGCGACATAGTGATTGCGGTGAATACAACCAGTGGTTTGCGGGCTGCCGATCAATTGAATGCCCCGTGGGAAATCGCCGATCAAATCATAACTATAATGCAACAGCGATGGAATATTGCTCAATTGCGTATTGCCGATGTCGTTATTACTCCTCCGATAGATGATTATCTCGGCAGTGATTTTGATAACATGTCGTTATTCATTGAAGAAGGAAGGCGATCTGCGAAGGAAGCTGTTGATGAGATTCGACAAAAGATTGATGGATATTATACTTCGATGAAGCGTGCCGATACCGTAGTTTATTCTAAACCGACAATCCTTTTCCCCGATTTCGTTGAAGATATTCCTCAAAATATGACGGTATTATCGGATAGAGATAGTTTGCGGCGTCCGGAACTTGTTCGAATATTGAACGGATTGTATGCATCCGGTTGGTACCGCGATGTCTATGCCTCGGTAGAGAGGAATGAAGCATACACGATGATAACCGTTAACACCGAACCGAATCCCGTTCTTCGCCGGGTTATTTTTTCAGACAATCATTATGTAGAAACCGATACATTATCCGCCGAATTTTCCGACTTACTCGGCGTACCGATCAATAATTTAAAAATTCGTACCGCATTGGAAAATCTCGTATCGCTGTATAGATCCAAGGGATTTTCGCTTGCAAAAATACAGGGAACGGCTTTTGACGAATCTTCGGGTGTGCTGACTATTACGATAAACGAAGGTATTCTCGATAAGGTTTTATTTAAAGGAAACCGAAAAACACGAGGATATGTTATCCGGAGGGAATTTCCGATCCGGCCGGGAGATGTGTTTAAAGTGGATGAAGCGATGCGCGGTATTCGAAATATTAACGGAACCGGTTTGTTTAATCAAGTACTCATTAACGTTAAAGAAGTGGAGGGCGGATCGCAATTGGTTATTAATGTCAACGAACGCCACTCCGATCTTATTCGCCTCTCGATGAGAATAGATGAACTAAATCATTTTCAACCGATGATTGAAGTACGGAACGAAAACCTCTGGGGACACGGGATGCAGATTGGGCTTAGCATCGGAGGCGGATTACAGAATAGAGTATATCAGGCAGATTATATGGCATCAAGGATATTCGATACATATTTTACATCCCGCATCGGCGCATTCTATCGTTTTGACGATATACCTATATACCGGGATGATCCGGAATCGTCGCCTGCTAACTGGGTCCGTATATCGGACGGAGAATACCGGCAGAAAAGATGGGGAGCTGACCTCTCAATCGGTAGGCAGTTTGAACGATTTGGTAATATCTCGGCAACGCTTCGGCTGGAAAATCACGAAATTGAGGAGCGTGTGCCGGGTAATTTTAATCCGGAGAAATATCGGCTGGTTGCTCAACGGTTAACTTCGATGTTCGATACATTCGATAAATTTCCGTATCCGACTGAGGGTGTGGGCCTACATACATATTATGAATCGGCGCTATCGTTCTTCGGGAGCGAAGTATCATACACTAAATTTTTTGTCAGTTACGAAAGTTATAATACATTTTATAATCGACACACAATTCGCCCTCGATTGATTTTCGGATTCGGCGATGAAACTCTGCCGCTAAGCGAACAGTTTTCTTTCGGCGGAAAAGACCTTTTCTACGGGTTACGCGAATACGACAGCCGTGGTCGCCAGATATTTTTAATAAATCTGGAATACCGGTTTAAGTTGCCGTTCCGAATACTGACCGATACCTATCTTCATGCAAGATATGATTTCGGATCGATCTGGACAAATATCGAGAATATACATCTTAGAGATCTTACTCATGGCATCGGTATCGGATTGGGATTCAATACCGCTATCCTCGGTCCGATTGAGATAGCGATCGGACGGGCGTATCAGAGTCGCGGGGATATAATAGACCAGACCGTTCCGTCGGGTCCCATCCAGACATACTTCAGCATCGGGTACCCGCTTCCATAAGGCGAATGTAATGTAATAGGTCAAAATTATGAACAATTATAAAAATGAACCATACAATACGATCGCCCCGATTTATGATCGTTGGCAAAACAGTTTTAAGCAACCGTATTATAAAATCGTGTTTAATCAATTAGAAAAAGAACTCCGGAAGCACCGTTTTAAACCGGCGCGCTATCTCGATCTTGCGTGTGGAACCGGGGATACCGCTATATTTATGAAAAAACGTGCGTGGGAGGTAACGGGAGTGGACAGTTCACAAAATATGCTGGAGCAAGCTAAATTAAAAGCACGAAGAGACAATTTGGACATAACGTTTTTGCAGCAACGGATTCAGGATCTTGCGCTGCCGACAATGTATCAAATGGCCGGATCATTTTATGACAGTTTAAACCATATTACGTCGAAGCGCATGTTGGGGAAAGCGCTTAAACAAATACGGAAACATCTTGACGGTGGAAGTTTGTTCATGTTTGACAACAACACGTTGAGTTGTTACCGGGAATTATGGAATACAACATCCGTCGGCCATGAGGATGGTTACACTTTGATTATAGAAAACCGGTTTGATGAACAGAGCGGGAATGCGGTCTCGGATATAACAATTTTTGAGCAACACGGGAGGACGTTGTATGAGAAAAAAAGTACCCGGGTTAAAGAACGGATGTATACACAGGAAGAGATCGCGAATATGTTGCGGCGTGCAGGATTTGATGTGATTCGCCGTGAACCGCTCTTTCTTTTTTCCAATAATGAACCGGAACCGTATAAAGAATGGTGGGTATGTAAGGCGGTATGAGTTACCGATTAAATAGAAATAAGCTTGAACCGGCAAAATTTACTCCCGGTTATATCGAGCTACATCGACGGGGTGAGCTGTCACAACGTGCGGATAAGCTCGAACGGCTGCTTGAAAAATGTACGGTGTGTCCGCACCGGTGCGAGGTCGACCGGCTTGAGGAATATGCAGGCAGATGTTATTCCGGCGCGCTGCCGATGGTTAATTCATACGGACCGCATCGCGGTGAAGAAGACCCGCTTTCGGGATGGCGCGGTTCGGGAACAATTTTTTTCGGTAATTGCAATCTGCGATGCATCTTTTGTCAGAATTATACCATAAGTCAACGCCGTCGTGAGGCGCGTCGGTATGAAGTACCTGTTTCTCATCTGGCATCAATTATGCTGTCGTTGCAGGAGCAGGGATGCCATAATATTAATTTTGTTTCGCCGACGCATTTCGCGCCGCAGATTGTTCGTGCGGTTGATATTGCTGTTCAGCAAGGTTTGCGTATTCCGCTTGTGTATAACACGAACGGGTACGATATGGTCGAAACGCTCCGGCTCCTCGACGGGATTATGGATATATATCTTCCCGACCTGAAATACGGCGACGTACAGAAAGCGTACAAATATTCAAAGATAAAGGATTATGTTGTCCATGCCCGTGAAGCGCTGCTTGAAATGTATCGACAAGTCGGTAAAGACCGCGTGATCGGGGATGACGGTATTATGTACCGGGGGATGATAATAAGGCATTTGATGTTGCCGAATGATATTGCAAACAGCAAAGAATCGATTCGCTGGATAGCGGAAAATCTCAGCCCCGACGTACACGTCAGCATTATGTCTCAATATCATCCGGCGAACCGTGCATTTGAATATGATGAGCTGAACCGGGGTCTTTCGCGTAAGGAATATCGGGAGGTTATCGATGAGGTGCGCCGGCATAAAATGACAAATGCGTTGATCCAGGGTGAACCATTCGGGTACTGGTGAATGTTTGATTATAAATGGTTAATAACGGTTAACATCGGTTTTTAACGGTTGCTATCCGTTTCCGTCAAATTAAATAAGCGCAATTTGATTGTAACCGATAGTAACAATTATTAACCAATTTTAACCATCAAAAAGAATAACTACTTAATCAATAACGGGAGGGAAAATGGCGTTACTTAATCAGGAGCAAATTAAGAATGAATTAAAATCGTTAACTGGGTGGAAGCAGAACGGAAAAGAAATCGAAAAGGAATTCGAGCTAAAAGATTTTGTTCGCTCTATGGGATTTGTTCATTCGGTTGCGTTGCTTGCCGAGAAGGCGGATCACCACCCTGATATCGATATTCGATGGAACAAAGTGAAGCTCGTCCTCTCAACGCACAGCGAAGGCGGTTTGACCGAAAAAGATTTCAAACTCGCAAAACAAATCGATGCACTTTAAACCGGAAACAGGACATGTCATCAACACGTTTAGAATCACTCTTACAATTTCTTGAAAAAGACCCGAACGATTCATTCACCAGATATGCCATAGCGCTGGAGTATGTATCGGAAGGGAATACAGAACAGGGCATCGCGTATCTCGAAGATCTGCTCGAACGCGATCCCGGGTATGTTGCAACGTACCTGCAGCTTGGTTATTTATATACCGAATCGGAGCGTAAAGAAGACGCGCTCGCGATTCTCAAACGCGGTATCGAGATCGCACGCCAATCGGGCGATTTGCATGCTGCAAGCGAGATGCAGGATGCTGTCGATGAATTGGAGTATTAATTAATGAAAACCACAAAGACTCAAAGACACGAAGATATTTTGGAAATGTTCAAAAAATCGGGGGCGTTGCTGGATGGCCATTTTCTTCTGACGTCCGGCAATCACAGTGATCAGTATTTTCAATGCGCTAAAGTATTGCAGTATCCCGAGTATGCCGGAAAGCTCTGCGGGATAATTGTCGATCGGTTTAAAGATAAAAGAATAGATGTTGTTGTTGCACCGGCTATCGGAGGGATCGTTGTCGGGCAGGAGGCGGCGCGGCAGCTCGGGGCGCGCTCGATCTTCGCCGAACGGAAGGACGGCGCGATGCAACTGCGTCGCGGATTCGAAATAAGCGCCGGCGAGCGGGTGCTTGTATGCGAGGATGTGGTAACTACCGGAGGATCGGTGTTTGAGGTGATTGATATAGTGAATCAAGAAGGAGGCGAGCTTGCAGGAGTAGGATATATTGTTGACCGGAGCGGGGGAGATGTGCGGTTTCCGGTTGCGGATCCTTCGGATCAGATTGCATGTTATACGACGAAAGCCGTGAAGTATTCGCCGGATGAGTGCCCATTATGCAGGAATGGAAGTGAGCCGGTAAAGCCGGGGAGCAGGGGGGTGTGATTGTGAATCACAAACTCCTAAAACGCGAAATACTCCACAGAGGCGTCGTTTTCGATCTCATCGTCGATTATATCGAGTACCCTTCTGGCAACGGGTCGGTGCGGGAGGTTGCAAAACATCCGGGCGGAGCTGTTGTTGTGCCGGTATTCGATAACGGCGAAGTGCTGATGATTAAGCAGTTCAGGTATCCGATCGAAAAGATTATCTATGAACTGCCTGCCGGAAAATTAGACCCGGGTGAAGATCCCGAGCGTTGTGCACGCCGCGAACTTGAAGAGGAGACCGGCTACAAAGCCGAAACATACAAGAAGCTGACCGCATTTTATACTACTCCCGGCTTCTGTACCGAAAAGCTCCACATCTATCTTGCAACCGGATTACATGAACTCAAGACCGGGCAGCAGCTTGAAGAAGGTGAGGAGTCTATAAAAATCGAAAAAATCTTCCTTCGAAAAGCGCTCGACATGGTCGCGACGGAAGAAATTGTGGATGGCAAAACGATTGTTGGATTGTTTTTGGCAGATATGAAATTAAGATAGGGGACAGTTCAAAAACTATCCCCATTTCATTCATCCGATTTGCCAGCCAAACTTCCATCACTCCATCATTCCATTATTCCATCATCTAATCATCACTCAACCCCATGCACCATGCCCCAAGCCCGCATCATCCCTTCATCCGCAATCCCTTCTCTTCTTCGGTAAATATCCACCCGACAATCTTACCGGGATTTATCTTATCAAACTTATCCCAGTATTGTGCATTGCGTAGATAGCGGGAACTGGTGTCGTTTTGAGGAATCTGTTTTACATAATCCATAATGATCTTGAATCGCTTCTGCCATATCTCGAAATTCGGTACTCGCAGGTCGATCCAGCCGTCATACGCCCAGCTATCGATATTTTCCTTGTTGATCGGGAGTTCGTTTTCACCACGGAACGGCGGAATTTTAATCTCGTTTCCGCGAAGTATTGTCTTCCCGTCAGGCAACAGGATCGGCAAACCGATTGATATTATCGCGCTGCGCAGGTCTTTATCTTTCTTGATAAGTGCATCGATTTCCGAACTTAATTTTTTTGCGGAAGTTTTTACCACACTTTTCATGCTTCCTACAACAAGTCGCAGCAGATGTGCTTCGTACAGAAGCTTGGACAACCGGGGAGGGCCGAGTATTTCAAATGCAACGCTCTGTGTGTTGTGTTTCTTCTCGAGTTCCGACAACCGCACCATCGCCTGTTCGAACATATAACCCGCGCGGTACGTCGGCGGGAGCACGGAATTATCGAGAGAGTTGATGACATCGTAGCCGGTGTTCCCGCCGCGAATCTCATAAATAACCGCATCGGCGATCTCCTCCGGAGTGACAAACTCCATTTGTCCCGGCGTGGATATCGCTTCGAACTCACCCAGCGAAAATGTTCCGTTCTCGCCCGTATCGATGTAAACGTTTTTTAATGTGCCGTTGAGTTTCTCGCCGTAATTCTCTCCCTTTAATAGGAGATTCCCTTTTAACGGTACGGCTTTTTCGGGCGGACAATCGGTCAACTTGATCGGTACACCCCGCTTGCGTATCTCACCGTAATCGATTCTCTTCCAGGCAATAGCCGCCGTCGGTTTTATTTCTTTAATGATAGCACTATCGGGAGTTCTGCCAAGCATGAAGAGCAGCAATGTATGCGCGCCGGCTACGGCAGTTTTGCCGAGCAATACCTGCGACGGGCGTTCTTCGCTGTGCGTATAGGGAATGTTGAATCCCATACCGCCGGAACCGCTCGTGCCGATCTTGGTATATATTGTTGTATTGAACTCCTTAAAGGCGCGATACAATATTTGAATGTGCCGGATAAGCTGCGGCATATACAGAGTGCAGAGGAGCCGTTGGGACGCTTCGATCAGTGCTTCAGGATCTCCCGATTCTCTGGCTTTGGAAATTTTCTGTACGACATTGCGTGAGCTCTGAAAAATATCCTGATATGCAATAGCCGTAGCCGAGTTGATGCAATCTATGACAACATCGGGTTTATGTTTTTTAAAAAGATGATAGATGGTCGATCGATAAAATAGATCATCCTTGAGGTCGTCTATAATATCGCTGATCATCTCGAGCCGGCGTTTTTCATTGCCGAGAATCTCATCACGCGGGAGATCCTTAAATTCGTTCCGGACAAAGATATTACCCCACCACGGGACGAAAAAGTTTTTACCCGCTTTCGGGTATTCCCTTCGAAGCTCGGCTACTGCCTCTTCAGCTTCTTCTTTTTTTAAAGATGTCACGATGATCTGTTTCGGTTTCTCATGCATTATTTTGCGGATGACCGTGGAGCCGACAAGTCCCCACCCGCCAAGGACAAGAACTGTTTTATTTTTGATATCCATACGTTCATTCTCTCGGTTAGTTTACGTGGAAGGTTTACCAGTAAAAATATACAAAAAATTAAATTGAATATGAAATTTTGCACAATTAAAGAAACTTTACGATATTAATATGTTGTTATTTTTTCACACCGTAACAATTGATTGTTTAGCTATAAACTTATGATTCTGAATAACGGCACACTGGTTGTAACCGAGTCTCCGAATACCGTCGGTGACATACGGGACGTATTATCACGAATTCTTGAAACTTATTTTATTCCCAACGGTACACCGGAATATGATAAAATCCGGCTTAGTCAGGAGTATAACACCCTCATAGAGTGCGTACGGTTTTTACAAATATTTAACCCCACAGAGATTGAATCCAACAATCAGAAAAAAGCATTCTGGATTAATCTGTACAATCTGTTGACTATTCATAGCATTGTTCATTTCCAGATAAAACTTACTGTCTGGGAACGCCCGAATTTCTTTTTCTCGGCGGAATATAATATCGGCGGCTACCGGTTCAGTTTATACGATATTGTCCACGGTATACTTCGCGGAAATCGCCGCCGGTGGTGGTTTTTCCCGCCGCCGTTTCGGGGTTTTGATCCACGGATACGTTTTGCGATAAATGAACTTGATCCCCGGATTCATTTTGCGCTTCACTCGGGCTCGCGTTCCTGCCCGCGGCTTGCAGTTTACCCGGCGGATCGGATCGACGAAGATCTCGACGCCGCTGCCCGTCGGTTTATTAATAGTAATAAGTTTATCTATGACAAGCAAACCAAGATCTTGTCTTGCTCGAAAATATTTAAATGGTTCGCGCAGGATTTCGGGAAAACAAAGATTGAACGGCTTGTGTATCTTGCACAATTTGTGGACGATGACGAAATTCGGAAGGATATACAGGAAGAAGCATCGGCAGTCTCGGTTAAATATCTGCCTTACGATTGGCACCTGAATTCTTCTGAATAAATATAATTTACGGGAGGAATATGCGTATTGCAATGTTCAGCACCAAAGGATACGATAAAACTTTTTTCCAGGCGGAGAACAATAAATACGGGCATGAAATTGCCTATCTCGAAGCGCGATTAACTGCACAAACTACCCGGCTTGCGGATGGCTATCCTGCTGTTTGCGTCTTTGTAAACGATATTGTAGATGCAGAAATACTAAGCGATCTTGTCGGAAAAGGTGTTTCATTGATTGCATTACGCTGCGCCGGATTCAACAATGTCGACATTAAAGTTGCTCACGAAATCGGCATTAAGGTGGTGCGTGTTCCTGCGTACTCGCCGCATGCCGTTGCCGAACATACGGTCGGACTTATGCTTGCCTTAAATCGAAAAATACATCGTGCGTATGCTCGCGTACGCGAAGGTAATTTTGCGCTGGACGGATTGCTCGGTTTCGATATGCGCGGTAAAACGGTCGGTATTATTGGCACCGGCAAGATCGGTCAATGTGTGTCGGAGCTGTTGCACGGATTCGGCTGCCGGCTGCTTGCACACGACCCGTACCCGAATCGGGATTTAATAAATCTGGGGGTTGAATATGTTTCACTTCGTGATTTGTTTATGCAATCCGATATAATTACGCTGCATTGCCCGCTCATGCCGGAGACCTATCACATTATCGACGATGCCGCCATGAGAATGATGAAGCAAGGAGTGATGCTCATCAATACGAGCAGAGGCGCGCTCATCGATACACCTGACGTTATCGACGGTTTGAAAGACGGCAAGATAGGGTATCTCGGACTCGATGTGTACGAAGAAGAGGGAGATTTGTTTTTTGAGGATCTTTCGGATAAAGTAATCCATGACGATGTGTTTTCACGATTGCTTACATTCCCGAACGTTATCGTCACCGGACATCAGGCATTTTTTACAAGCGATGCAATGAAAAGTATTTCCGCAACCACTTTATCGAATATCAGCGCAATCGAAAATGGTGAACCGTGTGAAAACGAAGTAACGATTGAACACATTAAATCTTAATAATCGGTGTTCCGGAATTTCAGGTATCCAAGCAGAAAGAAGAACATCCCCGATAAGAACGAATACACAAACGGCATAATATCGAATCCGTTTTCGACCGGTGGCATCTGCCGTTCAAATATTCCGATTAGCTGTTGAATCATCGGTTGCACTTGCGGAAGCAGATAGTGAAGTATGGTAAACGAAATCTCAGCGGTTTTGGTCTGGAGGAATCCCAGCGGAATATTCTGATACGAAACTATAACATCCGAAAAAATGAACAGGTGTAAATAAACGACTATGAGCACCACCCCGATGTTGCGTGAAATAACAGCGAAGAACGATGCCATTGCATAAATGATCGCAAAGAACAAAACGCTCAGGAGCCATACATACAAAACCGAAGGATTCCAAAACCCTGTCTTAAATCCGACTATAAGAAACATACCGGCAAAGAAATAGAACATCGCGGCGCCGATGGCGGAAACGCCGCCGAGATATTTAGCAAATAACAAATAAAAACGTGAGATCGGTTTCGATAAATAAATATCGATTGTTCCTCGTTTAAGAAATGACGGGATGATGCCGGCTGTTGCGAACATCCCGAAGAGCATCATTCCCACCAATGAACCGCCTATAGTGACAATAAATATCATAGGGGAGGGATCGAACATACTGTTTTCTATCGGTATCTCGTTTCCGAATATATAGAGCATGACCGGAACACCGTCGGTATATTCAACCCGCAATCCAAGCAGCACGGTAAGCATAATTATTGTACCGATTGCGAGATATATCAGAAGGGTAATTCTCTTGATCGAATCGTATACAGTATTCCAGATTATTGCCAGTAATTTCATATTTTCTGTTCTTCATTGATAAGATTAATGAATGAATCTTCCAGGGTCGATTTACGCTGTGACATACTTTTTACAAATATGCCGTTTGACCGGAGTGTGTCGAGGACCGAGTTAACCGTCTCTTTACTTTCTGCCGCGATATAGAGCGTCCCGTTTTCAAGCCGCACCGAGGCGTCGATAGATTTTATTTTATTCAGGAGGGTATCATCTATGTTTCCGTCATATTTAATTTCATACTCATCTCCCGTTGTTGTGAACTCATCGACCGCGCCGCTTTTGAGTACCTGTCCTTTTTTCAGAATCGCTACCCGATCCGAGATTAGTTCGACTTCCGAAAGTAAATGTGAGTTCAGGAAGATTGTTTTTCCTTCGTTTCGCAACCGTTTCAAAATATCGCGTATTTCTTTTCTTCCAACCGGATCGACCCCGTCGGTAGGTTCGTCTAGAAACAGTATTTCGGGATCGTTGATCAACGCTTGCGCAAGTCCGATGCGTTGCAGCATTCCTTTGGAGTATTTCTTGATTTTCATTTTTCGCCACTGGGTCATGTTGACAAGATGAAGCAGGTTGTCGACCCGTTTGGAGAGAAGGGAGCGGTCGATGCCGGAAAGTGTGCCGAAATATCGAAGCACTCCTTCTCCGCTGAAATGCATGGGATATCGGTGGTTCTCGGGAAGAAATCCGACTTTCTTTTTATTGTAGTGACGTGACACCGGTTCGCCGAATAACAAAGCGTTGCCTGAAGTAGGATATGTAATACCAAGCAGGATGCGAACGAATGTAGTTTTTCCCGCACCGTTCGGCCCGAGCAAACCGAAGATTTCACCTTTCGATACATTGATCGAGACATCGTCAAGCGCGCGCACCTCGAACCGTTTCATCAGCCCGGATGTGAAGATTTTAGTAAGGCCTTGTGTTTCAATTGGATTCATAGATTACCAATACATTTACCGGTAAAGTGATCTGAATTTGTCGAACTTTAGAGTAACGAAAACTCAGAGAAAAAACAAGCACGTTGATGAATTTTTTATAATATACGGATCAAGCAACAATGTGTTTCATTACTCATATAAAAAACCCGCTACTACCATCACAATGTGTAATGATGGGTGATAGCGGGTATTATAAACAATAGATTGAAATATGTACGGTTATTTCATCAAAACCATGCGCCCCACTTTGGAGACCGAGCCAACCTCTTCATTCGCTACCGTTAACCGGTAAATATATACCCCGCTGGGAAGTATTCTCCCCTGAACATTATCCGAATTAAATTCAACCTGGTGAATCCCCGCCTGCAATTCATCGTTGACAAGCGTTGTTACCTTTTGTCCGAGTATATTGTAAACATCAAGCGTCACGAACGATTGTCTGTCGAGATGATATCG
>PWYR01000079.1 GCA_003567775.1 Ignavibacteriales bacterium
TGGATAGATTTCAGAGGCATCCGGGACGAATATATGACGGAAAGGGGAATCGACTATTTTGAAAACTCGCGACGTGCGGTATATAGTCAGCGCGAATATGCAATCGATAATCCGGATGGATGGATTGATTACGGGAAAAATATATGGGGTTTAACTGCCTGCGACGGACCGGCGGATACAGTTTTAGTTATTGATGGCGTCGAGAGAAAATTCGACCGTTATTGGGCGCGCGGGGTGAGTGTAAAGGGAATCCGGGATGACGGGACAATTGCACCGACCGCCGCATCGGCTTCACTCCCGTTTGCACCTGAAATAGTTATACCGGCGCTGATTGAAATGAGAGAACGGTATGGTGATCGATTATATACCGAATACGGTTTTCTCGACGCATTTAATCCAACGTATCCTTCCGAAGATGGTCGCGGTTGGTTCAATAAGGATTATCTCGGTATAGATCAAGGACCGATTATCATAATGATTGAAAATCATAGGAACAATTTCGTATGGGAATTGATGAAGCAGGATCAATATGTAAGAACAGGTTTAAAACGCGCAGGGTTTAGTGGAGGTTGGCTGGATGAGTGATGCACGGCGCATAATTAATTTAAACGGTCTGTGGCAGCTTCAACCGGGGTATCGGGAGAAAAAACCTGTTTCTTTTGAACATACAATTTCCGTTCCCGGCTTGATCGATTTAGCGAAACCGTCATATATTCGGAATGATTTTGATTATCATTGGTATAGAAAATTCTATACCATACCTGAAGGTCTTTGGAATCAGAAAGTTATATTGAAAATCGGACAGGCGTGTTTCGGTACAGATGTGTGGATAAACGGCTACTACACCGGAAGCGACATAGCGTGTTATACCTCTCAAGAATATGTCATCAATAAATATTTTCGATTCGGCGAGGAAAATGAGATAGTTGTATGTGTCGGTTCAAAGAGCACGCTGCCGGAAACAAGTGCAGTCGGCAACGATTACGAAAAACAGGAATATATTCCGGGCGTCTGGGGCGATGTAGATCTGATTTGTCACGGTAATCCGGGTATAAAAAATATTCAGGTTATTCCCCGTATATCCGGGGAATCCGGTATTGCTGAAATTAGAATAGAAGTAGAAAACTCGTCGGCTCGCGACGTATCGTATGAAATGAATCTATCGATATTCGAAAAGAAAAGTCAAAAACGTGTAACCGATGAGGAACGAATGCAGGCAATGCTCCCTTCACATTCGATTAAAGTTGAGTCGGTCAAGATGCCTATTCGCGATGTAAAGCTATGGTCACCCGAATCCCCGTTTCTATATGAAGTGAAAGCAGCGGTATCTCAGAATGGAATACCAACCGATAACGACAGGGCAATATTCGGGATGAGGGAATTTCACGTGAAGGGAGGAGATTTTTATCTCAACGGAAAAAAGATCTATCTTCGAGGCGGGAATATCGCATTTCACCGTTTTCTATCCGACCCTGAACGTGGTAAATTACCGTGGGATACAAATTGGATCAGGCGCCTTTTAATTGACATCCCGAAGAAATATAATTTTAATTTCTTTCGAAATCATCTCGGTCAAATGTATAACAGATGGTACGACATTGCCGATGAATATGGAATGTTAATTCAAAACGAATGGCAATTCTGGGGTGTCAACGGATCGAAGGAACAGATCAAATCGGAATTTACTCAATGGCTGAAGGATAACCGGAACCACCCGAGCATTATTATCTGGGATGCACTGAACGAGACCCGGGATGAAGTGATAGAACGTGAGATCATTCCCGAAATGAAAAAACTCGATCCGACGCGTCCGTGGGAACCGGTGGATTTTCTCGAAGATCACCCGTACATTTATTCACTCGGTCCGGTATTAAACGACAGGCGATTTGGTTTTACACGGGCGATGCAGGAAATTGAAAATCTTGAAACTCCTTCAGTTCTTAACGAATTTGTCTGGTGGTGGCTTGATGCGGAAAATAACCCGACCGAACTTACAAAAAAGTGCCTCGAACGATGGGTGGGGAAGGAGTACACAACCGATATGCTTATCGAGCATCAATGTTTTCTCGCTCAGGAGCTTGTCGAATTTTTCCGGCGAATGAAAGTCGATGCGATACAACCGTTTGTGTATTTAAGCAATAATAACGGTCCGACCGCACACTGGTTTTATTCTCCGATCAAAGAATTGCAGCCGAAACCGATCCTGAAACAATTAAAAAATGCATTTGAACCGTTTGCAGTCAGTAGTGAGTTGTGGGATAGACATTTTTTCCGACGGGAAGTAAGACGGGTGAGAGTATTTGTGTTTAATGATACACAGGAAAGAAAAAATGGAATGTTGCGTTACGGGGTTACCGATAAAAATGGAGTGTGGAATGCGAGTCAAAATATTCGGGTGCAGATTAATCCGGTCGATACGACGATTTACGAACTCGATATAAAATTTCCGGATCATACGGGAACATATTATGTTAAAGCCGAATTGCTTTACCCGCAGTCGAGGAAATTAATTTCGTATAGCACGAAGATAGCGCATATCTTACCGGAGGTTCCAGCGCCGGGATCCAATGCACAATTCAATATCGTTGTTTTGGATTCACCGTCGGGCGAAATTGGTGCGTTTCTCGATGAAAGAAAAATATCATACGAACATTTTCAAAACGCCCGACTCAATCACGGTAAAACCATCATTGTTGCAGAAGGGATGGCATGGCATGATTCTTATACAGGACGTATAGATGAAATATCTTCGTATATTCGTCAAGGAGGTACGCTTGTTCTTATCGAACCTGAATACGGTCTTGACGGAAAACATGTACTCTCATTACTGAACGGTGTTACGCTCGACATCGAGCGCCGTGACGATGCGAACGAAGGCGGTTACGACTCTTATGTGTTTGCAGAAGATGAAAACCACCCGTTATGGAAAGGCATCGAACCGGAACACTTGAAAATGTTCAACGGCGGATTCGGCGGAGAAGTTGTTTCCCGGCATAACGTAGTCCCGGCAGGTGAACATACCGTACTTGCAAGATGCGGAGTGCAATTGGGCGTCATAGCGGTTGCTGAAATACCGGTGGGTAAAGGTAGAATGATTTTATCCCGCCTGCAGTTGCGCGGAAGGTTGGTGCAAAATAATCAATACAATGGATTGTATGACAGGCGCGTCGATCCGGTTATGCAGCGTTATTTTTTAAATCTTATTACGATGGCATCGAAGACGGTTTAATCTTACTATATCGGGGTGTTGCCCCGACATGATATATCCGACCCCGTTTGGGTCGTTATTTTGTTATTTGTCATAAAAATCGAACGGCTGAATGAGAATCTTATATAAAATAGTACATATTTATTTCATCGTAATGGTCGTTTTTCTGTCCACCTTCCCCGGCTGTTCCGACTCATCCGACCGAACAACCATACGATTCTGGGTGTTCGGTGCGGAGGGAGATGTTGTCGAACAATTGCTTCCGGAATTTGAACGGGAAAATCCGGATATTCGTGTTCGTGTTCAGAAGATCCCGTGGACGGCGGCGCACGAAAAACTTCTCACGGCGTACGCGAGCAACTCAATGCCTGATGTATTTCAACTTGGCAATACCTGGATACCGGAGTTCCATATGCTGGATGCAATCGAACCGATAGACTCGCATGTCGATACCTCCGTTGTAATTGATGCCGATGATTATTTCGAAGGTATATGGGTTACCAATATTATCGACGGGGAGTTGTACGGAATTCCATGGTACGTCGATACGCGGGTTTTGTTCTACCGGAAGGATATCCTGCATGATGCAGGATTCAGCAAACCGCCGCGTACATGGGAAGAACTCTACACTCTGTCAAAAAGAATTAAACAAAATGCCGGGACCGAAGAACGGTATGCGATGTTATTACCGACAAACGAATGGGTGCCGCCCGTTCTTTTCGGGTTACAGACGGGTTCATCATTGCTCAGAGACGACGGACAATACGGCAATTTCAGCGGCGAGGAGTTTCAAACGGCGTTTGAGTATTATACGCGATATTTTCATGAAGGACTCGCACCGGTCGGCATCACTCAGGTAACGAATATATATCAAGGGCTGACCGAGGGGTTTTTCGCGATGTATATCACCGGTCCATGGAATGTCGGTGAGTTCAGAAGACGGTTGCCTGAACACATGCAGGATAACTGGGGAACCGCACCATTACCCGGTCCCGATCCCGATGGCATTCGGGATACACCCGGAGTTTCCATGGCGGGCGGCGCAAGTCTGGTGATGTCTGCCGGTTCACCTCATCATGAAAAAGCATGGCGGTTAATTGAATTCTTTTCCCGGACCGATATTCAAATACGCTTCAATCAACTCTCCGGAAATTTACCGTCACGTCTAAGTGCATGGGAAGAATCGGGAATAAAAGAAGATGTACATATCCGGGCGTTTTATGAACAACTACCGCATGTCGTACCTTTGCCTCAGGTCCCGGAATGGGAACAGATCGCATTGAAAATCCAACAATATGCAGAATTAGTATCAATGAAACGGATGACGGTACCCGAAGCGTTATCCGCACTTGATGCTGAAGTCGACCGCATACTCGATAAACGACGGTGGATACTAAGCAGAACTGATTAAATCAAATGACCCAGGCAGTTGCATCTATAAAGAGAAAAATATTCCCGAAGTCCCGGATGGGATATTCGCGACGGGCACCGTACCTCTTTCTTGCTCCTGCGTTGTTCCTGATCGGGGTATTCTTTTTCTTCCCGGTCCTGGCCGCATTCTTGATGAGCTTTACCGATTTCGATATCTACGGGCTCAGCGATTTTAATTTAGTCCGGTTAATCGGGTTGCAGAATTATATTAATCTCCTGCAGGATCATCTCTTCTGGACTGCTTTAAAAAACACATTTTATTTCGTTTTCATCGGCGGTCCCTTATCGATTGTCGTATCGTTGGGTGCGGCATTATTAATAAACTCGAAGCTTGTTAAACTAAAAGGATTTTTCAGACTCGTCTATTTTACTCCCGTTGTTGCAACCTTGGTATCCGTTGCGATCGTGTGGCGGTATATCTACCATCCTAGATTCGGATTGCTGAATTATGCACTCGACTTTTTCGGGATCGAAGCAATCGACTGGCTTGGCGATCCGTTCTGGGCGATGCCGTCGATCATTATACTCGCGGTCTGGAAAAACTTCGGCTATAATATGATCATCTTTATTGCCGGATTACAAAATATCCCCGAAGAATTGTACGAAGCGGCAAAAATCGACGGAGCGAATTTTTTGTCTCAATTCAAGTCAATTACTTTACCGATGCTTGCCCCGACGATGCTGTTTGTCGGAATTATAACAATGATCGGGTATTTTCAATTGTTTGCCGAACCGTATATAATGACGCAGGGAGGTCCAGCCAACAGCACGCTCAGTATCGTTTTATATATGTATGAAGAGGGATTCCGGTGGTGGAACATGGGGTATTCCGCATCTCTTGCATTCGTGTTGTTTATAATAATTTTCATCGGAACGTTAATTCAACTTCGTGTTCAAAAAAGCGGGTATGAGGGATGAAACGAACACACAAAATTATATTGTATGCAACATTATTCGTAACCGCGGCGATTACCTTATCTCCCATTGTTTGGATGGTATCCGTATCGCTGATGCCGCTCGGGGAATCGAGCACGTATCCGCCGCCGTTTATTCCGACCGAGGTTACGTTCGAGCATTATTTTAATCTTTTCGATCGTCTGAATCTCGCCCGCTATTTATTGAACAGTACCATTATCTCGGTGAGTGTAACAGCGTTGTCATTGATAATAAATTCTATGGCGGGATTTGCATTCGCGAAGTACCGTTTCCGGGGCCGCGATAAACTGTTCAGGTTTTTACTCGCCGGGATGGTCATCCCCGCACAGGTGACGATGCTTCCGCTGTTTTTAATGTTGAACAAAATGGGGTTTATAAATACCTATATCGGTGTGATGATACCCGGTATGGCTACAATCTTCGGGATTTTTCTCATGCGCCAGTATATGTTGTCGATACCCGACAGTCTGATAGATGCGGCACGGATCGACGGCGCGAGCGACTTTATGGTTTACTGGCGCCTGGTTATCCCGCTCTGTAAGCCGATCTTTGTTACGCTTGCGATCTTTACGTTCATGGGAACGTGGAACGACTTCCTCTGGCCTCTTATAGTCATGACCGACGATACGATGTACACCCTTCCCGTAGCGCTGGCAAACTTAATGGGTGAACATGTGCAGGATACAGAATTAATGATGGCCGGTTCGGTGCTAACCATTCTGCCGGTGATGCTGGTGTTTATGGTTTTGCAAAAATATTATATTCGTGGTATAATGATGGGAAGCGGGAAAGGTTGAGGGTTTATTTTTTTATCTTGACAAACAATAAAAAATTAATAAAATTAATTAATATCTTGTGCCGTGATATTAGAATTTGTATTCTCTTTATGATCTTGAGGGATGGGCGATGTATTGTTTTAGTAGACTATTTTTCATTTTTTTTATAGCTCCGGCGATTTTATATTCAACGGATTCCCGCCAGGATGAATTTGACCGGAATGCTCCTGTCGCACGAATCGGCAATGAAATCATAACCGCGGAAGAATTCCGGTGGCGGTTTGAAATGACGATATGGCCGGGTAAACATAAAAAAGGATACCTCAACACCATAAAGCAGCGATTTCTTTACGGTATGATCGCCGAAAAGCTGCTCGCGATGGAGGCGCAGGAGAAAGAGATAGAAATCGACCCCATATTTCAGCAGCAAATCGATCGCCTCGAACGCATGTATGCCCGCGACCTGCTCTATCGTGATATGGTGCGGCAAAAAGTTACCGAAACAAAACCGGATATACGAGAGGCGGTCGAACAAGTTTATACGGACAGTAACGGCAATATAAATCAAAGCGATAGTATACGAATAGAAAATAGGTTGCGTGACCGTCTCCGCGCATATGAAGAATATTTAATGAAGCATTCGTATGAAATACGCGACGCCGAATTTATTGAATCGCTGATCGATGAGTATACTTTACAGGTTGACAACGAACTCTTCGAGATATTGACATCTGCGATTGAATATGTACTGGATGAACAGTACGGTGATGAGTTATATAGTTACGAAGAGATAATGTTCGTACGCGATGAAATAGATGCGGTAAGAAATCTGATGACGGAAGAACTTGATCGTCAGTTTATGCAGACCGAAAACACCCGGTGGAGTGTAAAGGAGTTCATCGATGATATGTACAGCCGGAAGATAGAGTTAACCGGCAATCGAGATATGACGCTTAATCGCCGCGTCAGAAATATGGTCAACGATCAGATCATCGACTATCTGATCACGAAAAAAGCGTTTGAGCTGGAGCTTCATAAAAGGGAGGAAGTCGAAATAGAGCTTGATAGATGGCGAAGACACTATATTGCTGAAGCATATAAACAAAATCTAACACAGGATGTGGGCGTCGAAGATTTCGAAATATTTAATTATTACGAAGACCGCAGGGATTATTTTAGAAATCCCGTTGAAGTAAACATCAGGGAAATCCTTGTCCGTACGCGTTCCGAAGCGGTAGAGATGATACGTAAGCTCGATGAGGGGAAAGATTTCGCCGAGCTTGCACGCCGTCACTCTATCAGAAACTGGTCTGCCCGGCAGGGCGGTGAGTTCGGCTATTTTCCGTCTACCGCGTACGGTGAGATCGGTCGTATAGCCGCAATGCTCGAACCGGGTCAACGATTCGGTCCGATTCTTATCGATGAAGGATACACCCTATTCGAGCTAATCGATAAACGACCGGGCGAACGGGCGGGAGCACAGGAGTTGGATGAAGTTGAGGATTCCATTGAAGATATTTTACTTGGGAGAAAACAGCGGGAGATCATAAACGAAAAAGTGAAAGAGCTTGCGGACAGGTACATAGTTGATATAGATTACGAAACACTCCATAAACTCGAGGCAGCGAGCATCCAGGTTCTGGTAGTACGGTATTTCGGTTTTGGTGGTATTTTCCCAGCCGTTCCAATGCTGGATCAGATTCTACAGTGGTCGGAGGAGTGGTTGATCGATCATAACCTGGTGCTGTGACATATTTTTTGCATTTCACTCTACTTTTCAATATATTTACTTTGTTTTATACAAATCTTTGTAATTCAACAATGTAATACCTCAATCAATACTGGAGATAATCAGAAAGGATCCGGATGAACAAAGGGAAAATTATTCAGGTAATAGGTCCCGTCGTAGACGTGGAATTTTCCGAAGGTCAGCTCCCCGAAATTTTAAACTCGCTAAAAATTCCAAGAAAAAGTATAGAAGGAGTAGAAGAAGAACTGATTTGCGAGGTGCAGCAACACCTTGGCGAATCGCGCGTTCGCACAATAGCAATGGACTCAACCGATGGCCTTGTGCGAGGCATGGAAGTCATCGATACCGGAGATCCTATTTCGGTGCCCGTCGGCCCCGAGGTTCTTGGTCGATTAATAGACGTTACGGGTCGAGCCATAGATGGTCTCGAACAACCGAAAACCGACAAAAAGTTTCCGATTCACCGTCCTGCGCCTGAGTTTCAGGATCTTAGTCCCAAAAAAGAAATGTTTGAAACAGGTATTAAGGTTCTCGATCTGATTGAACCGTATTCGCGCGGTGGAAAAACAGGACTGTTCGGCGGTGCGGGCGTCGGCAAAACAGTTTTGATACTTGAACTCATACACAATATTGCAATTCACCACGGCGGATACTCGGTCTTCGGCGGTGTCGGTGAACGAACCCGCGAAGGCAACGATCTCTGGCTTGAAATGAGCGAATCGGGCGTGCTCGATAAAACAGCGCTTGTCTTCGGTCAGATGAATGAACCACCCGGCGCTCGTTTACGTGTGGGACTTACCGCACTTACCATGGCGGAATATTTCCGGGATGAAGAAGGGAAGGACGTTCTTCTCTTTATCGATAATATTTTCCGTTTTGTTCAGGCAGGATCAGAGGTATCGGCATTGCTCGGTCGTATGCCCTCGGCAGTAGGGTACCAGCCGACGCTCGGCACCGAAATGGGAGCGTTGCAGGAACGTATTACGTCGACCAAGAAAGGTTCAATTACCTCGGTGCAAGCGATCTATGTACCGGCAGACGACTTAACCGACCCTGCACCGGCAACAACGTTCTCGCACCTTGACGCTACGACCGTTCTCAGCCGTCAGATTGCCGAGCTTGGTATTTATCCTGCGGTCGATCCTCTTGATTCGACCTCCCGTATCATGGAGCCGGGCGTATTGGGTGACGAGCATTATTCAGTTGCGAA
>PWYR01000160.1 GCA_003567775.1 Ignavibacteriales bacterium
ATAATTACCACGCAGTAGAAATTTTTATTTTATTATTCCCTGATTATAATTCTCGGCGGCGAATCTCCCGCTGCGTAGACTCTCGCCTCATAGACAAAAACTGCATACGGATTTTCTCCTGCATCTGCATTATTACCGATTACCAACGTGAGACTATCTCCCATTAAAACTTCTTTTGTGAATACACCGGTTAGATCATCATCCATAAATTGAAAATACATATCTCTGTTTTCAGGGGCATACCAGACTACTGTATCTCCTCTGGCGACCTCTACTTTCGTTTCGGTTGTATCCTGTGCATCTACTATTTTCCATACATCATCGACCAGCAGACATGCAAGTTCGTGTCTTTCCAGCTCGCCGACCGGATCGGTCACCCCGCCCGCATCATCACAGGAATAGACGATGATCAGAAGAAATCCAACAGCAATTGTGGCAAAAAGATTTTTATGTGGTGTCATTGTGTCCTCCCGATTAATTGAAATGATTCAATGTATTATTGTAATGCGAATTGTTTTGACCAATCATAAGTACTACTATCCCTCTATTGCTCCGCAACAAGCAGATTCTTTTGGATTATTCAGGAAAATTCAACACTCTGCATTGCAAATAATAAAAAAAACACACTAAAGTCAATTTTTATTGTGAATTTGCTATATTTCCTATATGATTGCACCCTGTTGGAAAATCTGATTTCTCAATACTTGAAAAATAATTTACCGCAAAATGATAAGTTTCTATCCGTTTTCCGGCTTAATGCTTAATGTAGTTACAGAAAGTATTTTATTAAAATTTAAACTAAATCGGACGGAATGGCGACTGTCAGCGGCATTATGTCTACAACCGGCGTCGGCGGCCTTACACTCGGCGGCGGACACGGGTATCTAACCCGTAAATACGGCCTGACGATCGACAATCTTGTGGGAGCAGAGGTCGTGCTGGCAAACGGTGAAATGGTACGCGCAAATAAAGATGAGAATTCCGATCTTTTCTGGGCACTCCGCGGCGGAGGGGGTAACTTCGGAGTAGTCACAACTTTTGAATATAAACTCCATCCTGTACACACGGTTATTGCAGGGCCGATGCATACTTCGGGTCAAGTGCTTTTGCTTCTCTTCCTCCGGTTCCGGGCTTTGGTTGATCTGATGTAATTCTTGTACCAGGTCGTTTATCTGTTGATACCGGTGTTCCGGGTCTTTCTCCAGACATTTCATTACGATTGTGTCAATCACACCCGGCACATCAGGTGAAATATCGGTAACCGGTACAGGATCTTCGTTGATAATAGAATACACCAGCGCTGTTTCATATTCGCTCCTGAAGGGAATTTGACCCGTTAACATCTCATACATTAACACACCGAACGACCAGATATCAGTCCGGTGATCGACGTTGCTGCCCTGTTCCTGTTCGGGAGACATATACGGTACGGTACCGAGGGTGGTACCCGGTTTGGTGAGCATTGTATGTCGTGCAGCTTTGGCAAGTCCGAAGTCGATAATTTTAACCTGATCATCGGTTGTAATAAAAATATTTGCCGGCTTAAGGTCACGGTGGACTATTCCTTTATCGTGTGCTTTTTGTAACCCCGCGGCTATTTGAAGCGCATAGTTAATGATATCGTTTAACGGGATTTGCCCCTGCTCTATTTTCCGTTTCAGCGGCATACCATCATAATATGCCATAACGATAAACAGATTCCCTTCATCGGTTTCTTCTATGGAGTGTATACTACAGATATTTGAGTTATCGAGAGCAGAGGCGGCTTTCGCTTCGTTGAGGAAACGTTGTTTTTCAAACTCATCGGCTCCGAGATGAGATGGAAGGAATTTCAGCGCAACAGTGCGGTCGAGTTTGGTGTCGTGTGCTTTGTAGGCAACACCCATACCCCCTTCACCAAGCTTATCAAGGATGCGATAATGTGAAACCGTTTGACCAATCATGTTTGGCGCTGCTCTCCTATATCGAACGATGCAATATACATAATTAATACTAATCGTCAAACACCAGCAGTTTGTTCTATTACACGAATGAGACTGCTTAAAAAAGCAGTATTACCGCTTCTTCCTGCCTGCACATAAGTGCAATGATGCGCGCTTGCCGGTATGTGTGCTCGCCAAAGAGATGGTCGTGATCGATCAATTCACCGATCATACACGTCCCTCAAATTCCTGAATCAATTGTTGAAATTCCGGAGTATCTCTGATTGGATCCCACGTCGGATCAATTTTTAAAAAAGGAACACTGCCTCCACTTGGAATAGATAGAAGCTCCCTCAATATCTCAACAGCTTCATCCGGTTTTTGCAACCGCGCGTAGATAGCAGCCAGATCTGCTTTAATACTGGCACCGGAGATAGGAGCCAGGGAGATGGGCATCAACTCAACTGCTTTTTCGCCTTCCTCGATAGCTAGTTCTTCATTTCCCAGTGCAGCATTAATTTGTCCGAGTCCGATCCGGTACCTCGCTTCGTTCTGAAATTCGGAATACAATTCCTCCATCGTAGAGAGTGCTTCTTCATAGTATCCTCTCGCACGTTCTGCCTCATCCAAAAAATCGTAAGCCGTTCCAAGAATATACGTTGATGGAAGGAATGTATTCTGAAATTGATATATATCTTCGGGTACTTCATTAACAGTACGGATCATTCCTTCATAGTCCTGAATAATAAATTGCAGTCTGAGCCACAAAACAGGATGTTCTTTCTTTACATGAGGGAAGTTTTCGATAAATGTATGTACCGTTTCCGTATCACCCTTCCAGAATAGAGTATTAAAAACATCTATAATTCTCGTAATACTATCTTCAGGGAAACGGGACAGAGTCGCTTCATAAGCAGATCGTGCCTTTTCATATTCACGCATATTCGTGTATGTGAAACCCTGGTTAAAATGTAAAAACGCACTCATCGGGTCGAGAGAAATAGCTTTGTCAAGATTCTCAATTGAATCTTCAAATCTTCCCAGCCGCCGTTCAACAAAAGCGATAGAAGATATTATATCGGCTTGGTTCGGCTGTAAGCGACGCGCCGTATTAAAATATTCAAGCGCTTCGTCATACTCGCGGCGTGCATGATAGTAATGGTATCCCATTGCCAGGAGAGCGTCCGGCAGGTCAGGATTCAAGTCATAAGCACGTTCCGCATGGTGTCGTGACATATCAACTGTTTCTGAAGATGTATCGTATCCAAACCAGATTAAAGAACTGTAGACTCTTGAAAGCAACCCATGGACGTGGACAAATTCAGGATCATATTCAAGGGCACGCTTTAAAAATTCTTCGGCATTCCTATAATCCTCCTCCGTAGCACCGGACCTGAAGAAGTTTGCTCTTCCGCGAAGATACAGCTCATACGCTTCTGCGACCCCGGTCGGACGCTCTTCAAGCTGCTCTTGTTCCTGCGGAGTTAAACTCCCCTCCAGAGCAGAGGCAATCTCTCCGGCAATTGCTTTTTGTATCTGAAACAATTCGGTTATATCATCACGCTCATACGAATCTGCCCAGAGCGTTTGGTTGCTGTAAGGATCAATGAGCTGAACTGCCACACGTATAACATCTCCCGCACGACGGACGTTACCTTCCAATACAGTGGAAACATTCAAATCATCCGCAATTTGCTGCAGGTTTCGATCTCCCTCCGTATAACGCAGCACAGAGCTGCGGGCAATAGTACGAATACCGCCTATCTGCGAAAGTTGAATAATTATGTCATCGTGTACACCATCGGCAAAATAGGCATCATCGGGGTCGGGACTTAAATTCTGAAGCGGAAGCACGGCAATAGATTGATCTTCGACAGGAACTTCGACCGGCGTTGACGGTGATAATAAGAAATAGAGAAGTCCGCCAAGAACGACAACAGCAGCAAGAATCGCAGCTACTCCGGTGCGCGATTTCAGAGCAGGTATATTTATCGTAACACTTGTCGAATGCTTCTGTGGCTGCTGCTGAGCTGAACCGGTTTTCTCACCGGCGGTTACTATTGGAGTTTGAGGTTGAGTTGCAATTCTCTGTGACGATTTCTTTTTCAGATGACGTATATCGCTGATGATATGATCGACCGACTGATATCTATCGTCCGGATCCTTATCGAGTGTTCGCTCAGTAACCCGGATAAGATCGGGATGAACATCGCTTATATAATTTGAGACCGGGTCGGGTTCTTCATTCACAATTGAATACATCATCGCCGCCTCGTGTTCTCCCCGGAAAGGAGTTACTCCGGTAAGCATCTCGTACAAAACCACACCGAATGAAAAAATATCCGAACGGTGATCGACTTCCTGACCCTGTATCTGTTCCGGAGACATATATGCCATTGTTCCAACTGTACTGCCTGCCTTCGTGAGATTATCCATTCCCTTTAATTTCGCCAGGCCGAAGTCCATAACTTTGATACGATTCTTGGAATCGACCATTATATTCTCGGGTTTGATGTCGCGGTGAACGATGCCTTTGCCGTGGGCTTCGGAAAGGGCTTCGGCTATTTGGATGGCGTAATCGATGGCTTCATTCGCCTGTAGGGCGACCAGACTGGCCGCCCTACATTTTTCGCGCAGGGTTACACCATCAATATATTCCATTGATATAAATTGAGAGTCATCGTGTTCTTCAACCGAATAGACAGTACAAATGTGTGGGTGGTTCAGCGCTGCGGCGGCTTTGGCTTCGCGGATGAAGCGTTGTTTGTCTTCTTCCGATTTGGTGAGATGTGAAGGCAGAAACTTTAACGCGACGGTGCGGTCGAGTTTGGTATCGCGGGCTTTATAGACGACGCCCATTCCGCCTTCGCCGAGTTTTTCGAGAATTTTATAATGTGAAATTTTTTTTCCTATCATAACTACCCTTTCGGTTTAAGCAATTCGATAAACGGCTGATAATCGCGCAATACCTGAAGATCGATATCACGGTGAACGTAAGTACTGAAATGACGACCCTGATCAAAAGATTCCTCAAGTAATCTTACCGCTTCTTCCTTCTCACCAAGAAGCGCCTTTATGCGTGCACAGTAATACGTGTGTGCACCGTAGAGATATTCCCGGTCGATATTTTTCAATTCATCGACTATTCTCCGTGCCTCTTGTTCATTTCCCTTCCGGGCAGCTAAAGTGCCCAATCTCCCTAAATAATAGATGTCGTCCGGATTTCCTGTAAATAAGTCAATTAATAAGCTATAGGATTCCTCCCATCGTTCTGCGAGATAGAACGCCTCGGCAAGTCCCGATTTATTACCCGGATTATTATCTTTGTACCATCGAATTGCTTTCTCAGAGATCTTTAATGCTTCGACTTTATTACCATGTGCATGCAGCTCCCTGGCTGCAGAAAGCACGACAGAACCAACACTTCCTTGAGTAGCTTCGATTGTTTTGCTCTCTTCAATGACACGATAGATTTCCTCGATTTTTCCGAGAGCGGCAAGTGCGCCTACCTCGGACAACCGATGTGTTAATCGATCCGGAAAATATTGCTGCGCCTCATAGATCACCTCAAGTTCGCGTTGATACTCTCCAAGGAGGTGATATGCGTTGCCTAAGACTCTGAACCTCCATGATAAAACCACATGTCCTTTCCAATGTTCTGGTAAACCAATCTTTGCAAACGTTTCAATTGTCTTCCTGGGCCGATTAATATTTCGCGCAAAGAGGCCTACCAAGTAATTCGTCGTCGCATCCATAGGCGACATACTCTCTATATGGAGGAGCGCTGCAAACGACTCTTCAAGTTTCCCTTGTAATCTGTAAGCATACCAATCGAGATAATATCGATCAAAAGTAGATAATCGATGGCGCTCTTGTTCGATGGTTTGTAATATTGAATCGGCTACGGCATATTGTCCAATATTCCCGAATCCAACTGCCATACGTAAACTGGGTGACATATAGTCTGGATCTATATCGATTGCTCGTCGGTAATGTTTGAATGCCCTCTCATAATCCACACCAAAATATCTTGTACCTTCCATATACTCAACATAAGCTTCATAGATAGGTGGATCGCCTATTACCCTGATATCTGTACCCGGATATACATACATCGCAAGCGCCCCCATTATTTTTTGTCGCAACTCATCGATTGCTTTCATTGGCTCGCTGCGCGAACTGCGTACCGGATCGAGCGTGAGAATAACGTCATTTTTCTCCACATCGATTATCTGTGAATGAAATTGAATATCCCCTCCTATCTGATGAAACATGCCTGAAATAAGAATGCCGGACTCCGTTGAATGGGCAAGATCTATTAATGTTTCCCGGTCTTCCAATCCACCTCCAATCATGCCTACCCCTTCCAATAGTTGCAGCATAGTTGTGGATGGGATCACCTCCGCAATTTCATTATTTATAATTCCCTGCGTAATCCAGTCCGAGACTAATCTGCCGATCGGATCAAAAGATGAGTCGCCGGTTCGATTTTCGAACGCTGCAACTACCACCCTATCGGGATTTAAGGTAGTTACCTCAGTCGTTTCTTCACTAAAGAAAATAAAGTAGGATGCTGTTACAGCTACTACAAGCACTAGTACAGTAAGGCCATAAATTACCGGGAAACGAGAAACCGGAAAAGCTTTTCCGGTTGATTTTTTGTGTTCCTCGGATGCACGGGTATTACTCTCCGATCTGCTGATCGGTGCAGTATGCTTCTTCGACGACTTCCGCTTCAAACGCTTCAGATCACTCAGCAGATCTTCCATCGATTGAAATCGTTCTTCAGCATCCTTTTCTAATGCTCTTTCAAGAAGGTTGACAAGTTGAAGTGATGCATAAGGCAGAAAAGCTGATAACGGTTGGGGATCTTCATTCGCGATAGAATAGACCATCGCCGCCTCATGTTCACCACGGAACGGTGTCTGACCGGTGAGCATTTCATACAGCACCACACCGAATGAAAATATATCCGAACGGTGATCGACATCCTCTCCCTGTATTTGCTCCGGAGACATATATGCCATGGTTCCAACGGTGCTTCCGGCTTTGGTGAGATTACCTGTTCCTTTTAATTTTGCTAAACCAAAGTCCATAACTTTGATACGATTCTTGGAATCGACCATTATGTTTTCGGGTTTGATGTCCCGGTGAACAATGCCTTTGTCGTGGGCTTCGGAAAGGGCTTCGGCTATTTGTATTGCATAGTCCATGGTGGTTGTCAGAAATCGGTTTTCGGGTGCCGGTGTTTCTGACCTCTGGCGTAGGGTTACACCATCAATATATTCCATCGAAATAAATTGAGAACCTTCATGTTCCTCGACGGAATAGACGGTACAAATGTGCGGATGGTTCAGTGCTGCTGCGGCTTTGGCTTCGCGAATGAAGCGTTGTTTGTCTTCTTCGGATTGTGTGAGATGTGGCGGCAAAAACTTTAACGCGACGGTACGGTCGAGTTTGGTGTCGTGGGCTTTATAGACGACGCCCATTCCGCCTTCGCCGAGTTTTTCGAGAATTTTATAGTGGGATATAGTTGCCCCTATCATAAGAAAATCTCCATCTTGTATAGTATAAAGCTTCGGCGGACACGCATTCTGAACAAAGATTCAGCGTAGTTCGATCCTTCTTCGCCGGGATATTTCTATCATAGCTCACTGAGAAATATAAGCACCTATTCCATGGTATAATAAATTACAGATTTACACATTATTGCATACCCGTATCCCAATTCACAACAAGCGTGATATAATCATGTTCACCTGCCCCCGGCAACGTAGGATAAATAATAGTTTCGCCGTTTGCCGAAACATCAAAATATCTTGGATTCACCATTCTGACCGGATTGAAAAGTGTTTGTCTCTCCCCGACTTCAATATCATTTTCCCGTATCGTAATCTCTACCGCAGTTATATTTCTCATCTGATCCATATAGATAACTTCCCTTCCGTTTTTCGTCCAGATGGGTCTTCCTCCTCCTTCGGTCGATACCTGCCACCGACGCCCCGGACCCGGAAACGGCCGCACATAAATTTCAGGTCTTCCCGTTTCATTCGATTCATACGCGATCCATCTCCCGTCGGGAGAAAAAGCGGGATACACATCGTTAAAATGCGTTTGAGCAATCGGGAACGGATCCTCGTTATCATCAAGGGGAAGCGCCCATATATCTGCGGTCGCTTCCTGCTCCCCGACCTTATGCATTGCAATATATCTGCCGTCAGGCGACCAGTGATTCGGCACAAAGCCGCGAGCACTCCGGTATACAATCTGCTCGTCGTCTGTATCGAAAATTGATTTTGTTTTTAACTTGAAAGCGTTTTCTTGAATTTCCAGAAAAGCAACAGAGTTACCGTCTGGAGACCAGATAGGATAATATTGAAACGGCTCTGCGTATGTAATGCGGTTACTCACATCACGTTCAATATCGATCCACCATATATCATTCGTTCTTCGCTCCGGTTCTAATATGTTCACAGCGATTTTAGTTTGATCCGGCGATAAGCGAGACGAACCGTATGGCCGGGGATCGCCGCCCCTTTTTATAATATCCCCATTTCGATTGCTAATTGCAATGCTCGCACCGATTTCAAATTCTCCTGAATGATATGCAAGAATACCGTTCTGTGATGCCGAGAATCCGGCATACGACATTGCAGGGGTAAATTCCATTACGGGATCTGCGATGGGAACCGAGTCGCCGGTAATTTCCAGGCGTCGGGAATCGAACGGTTGAGCATACAATATATTTTCCCTCACGAAAAGGATATATCCCGGAACGTAATATGCCTGGGATAAATTGCGGAAGAGAAACTTTTTCATATCCGAATCGATGGAACCGATATACACTCCCTCAATTTCAGGTTCTCCGCCGTGGATCAAATACAGAAAATGTTTCCCATCGGGTAAAAAGTGCGGCCATCTGTGACCGAACTCTCCCCTGCTTTCATCGACCTCTGTGATCACAACAGGGTCACCACCTGTTACAGAAATTTTACTTATCGGATTGAGAGGGCCGCCACTAAACAGAATCGTTCCTTCTTCATTCCACGTTCCGCCGAATCCTAACCACACATCGGTAATAGATTCGGGAATACCACCGGATGCAGAAATACGCTTGAGATTACCATCGGCAAAGAATCCGATATAACGACTATCCGGCGACCAGAATGGCGACATAGCACCCTCAGTACCCCGGAGCTGACGCGGTTCGAGAGCATCGAGCCGGCGTACCCAGAGTACATTTTGCCC
>PWYR01000026.1 GCA_003567775.1 Ignavibacteriales bacterium
GGTGTATGAACCATTACGGATTGTTGCCTATGAACCACAAGTCCGTGGTAGTTCGGTTGTCTTACCATTGGCTTTCGAAGGCAACGTTAACGATGTACGGGCAGTTAGTTTAACACTCGGTATACCCGAATCGGCTCTCACATTTACAGGAGCAACGGCGGCAGGTGAGCTTGATCAGGATATGGGTTTTATTGCTTCCCGTGAAGCAGACGGCATTGTACAGCTTGATGCATCTATCATCCGGTCATCTTTTTCTCAGGAAGGTATTTTTGCACATCTTTATTTTGATAAAAATGAATCGTTTGATCCTTCTTCGATTGGATTCATCTCTGCAATAGCAAGGAACAGTCATAATGAAGATATCCCGGTAGAAGTATCTCACTACATTGACGAACATCATCGTCAAACCCCGGCTACTTTTAAACTATTGCAAAACTATCCGAACCCGTTCAATCCGGTTACAACAATCGAATATCAAATCCCTGAAGATACGTATGTAAACATAGTAATCTATAACGTTCTTGGAAAGGAAGTTGCGGTGTTGGTGAATGAACATATTGAGAGCGGTTATTATTCCGTCGAATGGGACGGTACTATGTTTAACAATAAACCGGCGCCGTCGGGATTATATATGTACCGCATGAAAGCGGGAAATTATATCGAAACAAAACGAATGATGCTCATAAAATAAATTCGTCCTTTATCAGATGGAGTCCACTTTGAAAGTGGACTCCATCTCAAAGTCACTGATATGAAATTATTACTAGTACTATTTATAATTACTATTTCGCCCCTGACAGCAGGCGAGAAGCCGTTGCTCAGATTTTTTCCCGAATACATCGAGATTGGCATTAATGAACAAGCAACGGTTGAAGTATGGATAGATAGTATTGAAGCGCTTAAAGGATTCAGCGTTCAATTTTCATACAATACCGGGAAAGTCGATGTCCTTCAGGTTCGAGAAGGCACGATGTTTACTTCACCGGCGTTCTTTGCCTCGTTTATCGATTCCGTTGCCGGTATTGTAAAAGTTGAATCCGCAATGCTCGGAGACGGTCGCAAGGTCGATGGATCGGGCAAGCTCTTTTCGTTTGATGTGTACGGAAAATCGGAAGGAAACGACACACTAACTTTTGTTGCCGTTAGTTTTCGTGACGTCGATCTGGCAAGACTTGAGGTAAATATGAAATATGGTGTACTTACTATTGGCAAACCGAGCAATGTCGATGTTCATTATATTAAAAATAATACATTCCGTTTATTTCAGAATTATCCTAATCCTTTCAATCCCGCTACATATTTTTATTTTTATCTCCCCAATACGAGTAATGTCTCGATTATAGTGTACAATTCGATCGGACAGGTGGTTCAAAAGCCGGTGAACGGTAAAATATATCAACCGGGATATCATATTGTTGAGTTTGACGCAACCGGATTCCCGAGCGGCATATATTTTTTCCGAATGGAAGCAAGGGCAGCTAATGGAATGACCGTTTTCAACGATTCTAAGCGTATGATACTGATGCGATAAATATCCGGTACGATAAAATCCCAAAAATACTTGAAAATAAGCATTTTTTTTGGTTAATTAATAATTACGTAACTTTATCTTAACATTATCGGGTATACGGTTTTATATGCTTGGGTAGGATTAATTTGATGATACTCGACATACGTTACGTTATGAAGGGGAGTGGTGAAATGGTATCCCTCCCGAATTACTCCTCCACAAACATTGCAGTATGCCGTTTACTGGCAATAAAGAATATGTAAAATCAGAATTGGATATGTTGGCTCAGCATCCTATATTGCGGGTATTTGTAATTTTGGGGATTTTTATCGGAGTTATATTACTGCTGCCGGTAAAGATTCCCTTCACGATTTCGACCCATGGGCAGATTTTTCATGGGAAGGAATGGATTGTCAGTAAGGATGAAAGTGGGCGTATTAGTGCGGTGCTTTATGACAGGATTAGCGGCAGGACGGAGAATTACCGTCTATACCAGTTTGATCGTCAGGATGCGGTGCGATTTGAATTGAATAACTCTGTTGTTCCCGGGAATTATGTTCAGGCAGGCGATACGGTCGGAATGATTTATTCAACACAACTCAGCCGGGAATTCATCGCTCTGGTAGGCGACCTTGAAGTCACGCGCGCTTCACTTGATCTTTATATTACCGGTGAAAAGGATGCGATAGTTGATGAAGCAAGAAATCGTCTTGCGTACGCAGAACAACAAGTGAAGGGGCATACTATCCTGTTGGAAAGACAGAGAGAACTACATAAGCGCAATCTGATATCGGATGAAGAACTCGATATTGCAATACAACAAAAACGATTATATGAAATAGATATACAAATTGCCGAAGCGAAATTACGGGCGGCGTTAACCGGCGCCAAAGACGAACAGATCGAATATCTGAATACAAGGATTGCAACTCTGGAGGAAGAGATCCGTTCGTTCGAGCGAATCATTGATGATTATACCTATATTTCACCGATAGACGGTATTGTGTATCACACTTTTTCCCACGACACGCTTGCATTGATCGGCGATACTGAAACTTATATTGCTGTGATTCCGGTGCCTTTTCAGTACCGTCCGTACATTGGAAACGGTCAAAATGTAAAGTTACGTATCCCCGGGAATAATATCGCAACCCGATACGGGAATGTGCACTCGATCGGTAATACCGTACGGCTTATAAATGGAGGACAGTTTTTTATGATCAGCGCCCTTATAGAGAATCTTGACGACGAATATTTACCGGGTATTTTGGCTTCGGCTTCGATACAGACTGATCCTGTAACTCTTAGAGAATATCTGTTCCGTTATACACGTCCAATTTTTAACTAAGTAGTTAGTGGCAAGACTTGAATATAAATATCTGGTGCGATATGAGCACCTCAATCAATTTCGGAAAATGGTGACGCCGTTTCTGGAGCGGGATGTATATACATCCAACGGTGATATACCTGAGTATAGTGTGAGAAGTATTTATTTCGATACACCGACGTTACGATATTATGTTGAAAAGATCGAGGGGATTGATATCCGGAAAAAACTGCGCATACGCGGGTATAACGGCGGCGGTATAAATCCGGAAGTATTTCTTGAGATAAAACGGAAGAACATACAAAGTGTATGGAAAAATCGCGCTCCGTTATATTATAAAAAGGTCGATGATTTTTTACTAAGCGGCGATGTAGAACGATATATAATTACCGACAATGGAATTGCACATGCAGCAGATAATGCCCGCCGGTTTTTATTTCATGTCTACCAGCATGCTCTTCAACCGCTGGTGCTTGTTACCTATGAACGTGAAGCGTATACCGGTCGGTTCAACCGCTCGTTTCGTTTGACTATCGATAAGAATCTCCGGAGCGCTGTTTATCCCGAGATGGATCAATTGTACTCAGAGAAAAATATGGTCCGTTGTATTCCGCATCATTTCGTCGTGGAGGTAAAGTTTCATAACCGTATGCCGAATTGGATACATGCCATCCTCGGGACGTTAGGTGTCCGGAGGCGAGCGGCTTCGAAATATTGCATCGGTCTCGAGGCGCATAAAAACGTTAATAAACATTTTTCAAAGCATGCAGTTCGCGCACTTGCACGTTCTGTTCATTTATAATAAAAAAATATGCTCGACGATCTTTCCACGATTTTTCAATTCGATCTGACAATCGATCAAATAATCTTAAATACTGCGATTGCTACGATATGCGGCCTATTTATTATGTATCTCTATCGTATAACCTATCAGGGACCGAGTTATTCACAATCTTTTGCGGGTTCGCTCGTAATCCTTTCAATGCTGACGGCAATCGTTATTATGGTTATCGGAAACAACTTAGCGCGTGCTTTCGGCCTGGTTGGCGCTATGTCGATTATTCGTTTTCGTACGGCAATTAAAGACCCGCAGGATATTGTGTATATCTTTTTTTCATTGGCTGTGGGTATGGCGGCAGGCGCCGGGTTGCACCTTGTGGCGATTGTCGGAAGCGGAGTCGTGGGTATTGTAACGTATATTCTTTCTTTTAACAAGGGTGGAGCGGCTCAGCGAAGAGAGTTTTTATTACAGTTTTCATTGAATGGTGCAACCGGAGATGAAGCGCCGTATCTCGGTACGTTAAAACGGTACTGTAAAGATCATAAACTCATCAATATGAAATCACTTGATGAAGGGAGTACACTGGAATTATCGTATTATGTCCGGTTAAAAAGTCAGGATAAAGGTACGACATTTGTTCGTGAATTGGAAAAAAGTCCGGGTGTTGAGAGAGTAAATTTATTTTTTGATGAAGAGAATTATTAATAAACCGGAGATGTCGACATTATGTGGAGTTATTTCCGTTTCTTTACCATGTCTCTAATGTTCTCCGGATTTCTAATCGGTGTAACGTATTCGCAATCAATTAAGATTAATGAGGTAATGGCGTCAAACGGTGTAACCCTCTCCGATGAGGATGGCGATTATGAAGACTGGATAGAGTTGTTCAATACAGGCAACCTGCCAGTTACGCTCGACGGATACGGACTTTCCGATGATTATGATAATCCTTTCCGCTGGATTTTTCCCGACACCACTATTCAGTCCGGCGAATTTTTCTTAGTCTGGGCATCGGGGAAAAACCGCACTATACCCGGACAAGAACTCCACACAAATTTTAGCATTGATTCGGACGGTGAGGAGTTGATCTTAACCGATGCCAACGGAGTAAGGATAGATGAGCTTGTTCCGACACGTATTCCGCGGGATATATCGTATGGCAGACAACCGGATGGAAGTGGTGAGTGGTTTTACTTTAAAGAACCCACGCCGGGAGAGCCGAATATTACTCAGGCATTCAAGGATCAATTACCGCCGCCGATTTTCTCTCAAAATGGAGGGTTTTTTCCAACATCATTCGATCTTTCAATAGAAACAGCCGATACCAATGCATTTATTTATTATACTCTTGATGGATCGGAACCGACGGATACATCATTACAGTATGAGGGGAAGATTCATACATATGAAAGAGACGATATTGCAAATGATATTTCCGAGATACCCACGAACGTTAACTGGAATTGGCGTACACCGGGGGGACCGGTAAATAAAGTTATGGTCGTAAGGGCGCGTGCGTTCCGGGAAGGATATCTACCGAGTGAAACCGTTACCCACACATATATAATCGATTCGTTAGGCGGAGATCGTTACACCTTTCCCGTGATCTCGCTTGCAACTCACCGCGACAATTTTTTCGATGAGGAAATAGGAATATATGTACCGGGGATTCATTATCAACCGAATCCTCGGCTTAACTGGGCGCAGCAAGGAAATTTTACTCAGCGCGGCCGTGAATGGGAACGACTCGTCCATATTGAATATTTCGATGAAACGGGAATGCGCGTCTTAGCACAGGATGCCGGTGTGAGGATTCATGGCGGCGTCACTCGAAGTTACGGTCAAAAGAGTTTGCGGATGTATGCACATTCCGGTTATGGAGACGACTGGTTTGAAAAATCCTTATTTATTGATAAAGACATACCCCGGGTTAAGCGATTCATTTTACGCAATTCCGGAAATGACTGGGACTTTACCATGTTACGCGATATTATGATACAGCAATTGGTAAAGGGGCTCGATATCGATTATCAGGCGTACCGGCCTGCTATTGTTTTTTTAAATGGTGAATACTGGGGAATTCATAATATCCGCGAACGGATAGATAAATATTATTTTGAAAACAACTATAATATCGATCCGGAGGAAATAGATTTACTCACAGGTTATATGGAGGTAAGAGAGGGCGATGAATATCATTATCAAAACCTCCGAAACTTTGTGGAGGATAATGATCTGTCCCGGTCCGAAAATTATGAGTACGTCGGCACCCAGATGGACATATCGAATTTTATAGATTACAACATCGCCCAAATTTTCATTGCAAATACCGATTGGCCTGCAAACAATATAGATTTTTGGCGGCCGCGAACGTCCGACGGACGATGGCGCTGGGTGTTGTATGACACCGATTTTGGGTTTAGTTTGTTCGGAGGAAGGTTGGGATATTTACACAATACTCTGGCACAAGCAACCGAGGAAAATGGTCAGGATTGGCCTAACCCTTCCTGGTCAACTTTTTTACTACGAACGCTGCTTCAAAATAAAGAATTTAAAGAGCGGTTTATTTCCCGGTTCGCGGATTTAATCAATACCACTTTCGCTCCGGTTCGAGTAAACAGTTTGATTGATACCTTAGGACAGGTGTATCAACCGGAAATTGAAGAGCATCAACATCGCTGGTATCCGCATCATTCGCTGGATAGGTGGAATAGTATGGTAAACGATCTACGAGAGTTTGCTGAAAAGCGTCCGCACCCTGTTCGCGAACATATAATCGAATACTTCGAGCTTGAGGGTTTGTGTACATTGACCGTAGCGGTGAATAGCCACAAAGCCGGCGCTGTTCAGGTGAATTCTATTCTTATTGATGGTGAAAAATTTACCAATTCGGATACATTGGGTAGCGATTATTGGCAGGGTACTTATTTTCAAGGTGTACCGATTATGTTTACGCCGAAACCTTATCCCGGCTATCTATTTGATGGTTGGGAGGGAACTGATGCCGATGGGGATACAGTGGTCATTATTCCGGGAGACAGTGTACACATAACAGCGAACTTCGTCTGGAAAGGGGATTTCAGCCAAGACCCGATAAATCCGGAGCCGTATGAGATTTCAAATGGACCGTATCGGTTTAACTATTGGCCTGCCGATAAACCGGAAAGTACATTTCCACCTCATATGGTTTTTCTGCAAACAGATATGACCGATCCCGGTTTACACGATGAGATGACGGATATATACCATATACCGGAAGATGAATACCACAGCGATGATCTGGACAATATGGGTTATCCGTACCAGCTTACCCGACGGACACGGCTTACCGGATGGGACGCCGATGGGATTACATTCATTAATACCGGGCGCGGTCGCGATCTTGGCGCCGCTATGCTCGCTCTGAATACCGCCGGTCTGGACAGCATTATGGTTTCATGGACTGCCGGTACAATACTACCCAATAGTCGGGAATATGCTATTCGGCTGCAATATCGTATAGGCGCGCACGGTCCTTTTAACGATGTTTTCGATAGCAACGGTGAGATTGTTGAATACGTTCGCCACGAAACAGAGCGACATTTTCAATTTATTGAACCGGTTCTACTTCCGGATGAAGTGAACGATCAACCGTATGTTCAGATCAGGTGGAAATATTATCATGTATCCGGGACCACCGGTCCGCGCGCTAAACTTTTACTCGACAATATTTATATTACGGCGGGTAATCACCCGCACACGTTATTCCCGGAACCTTATAATTTACATCAAGGATCATACGAATTTAATTACTGGGATCCGGGTGAACCCGAAAGTACATTTCCACCCCATATGGTCTTTTTACAAGCAAGGATGGATGATCCGGGAATCAATGATGCTATGGTTGAACCATATCATATTCCATTTTATAATGAAGATAATAATGCGTATTATGCAAATGATCAGGATAAATTCGGTTACCCGTATATGCTTACCGGCAGAACAAGGATCACAGGAATCGAGGATGGCGGCATAGCATTTATCAATACCGGTCGCGGTCGTGATTTGGGTGCAGCGGTACTTGCACTGAATACCACGGATCGAAAGGATGTTGCAGTGACCTGGTCAGGAGGCACTATAATTCCAAACAGCAGAGTATATAATATACGCCTGCGGTACCGAGTCGGTATAAATGGTCCGTTTAAGGATGTAATTGAAAACGGGCTGCCCGTGGAATATAAACGTCGGTCTATTTTCGATTTTGATGAAGTCATCGGACCGGTAACCCTACCGGCGGAAGTCGAGGATATGCCTTATGTGCAGATTAAATGGAAGTATTATTATACGGGTGAACGGATCGATCCTGATGTCGGGAGGAGAGATATGCTGCGTCTTGGGAATATTACCGTTGCCTCAAGATCGATAGATGATAAGGATGAGGAAGAGCCGGAAATTCCTCAATATTATTACATTGAACAAAATTTTCCAAACCCTTTTAATCCTTCGACAACCATAAGATATGGGCTTCCGGAAAATAGTTTTGTTCGAATTACCATTTACTCGGTGCTCGGAGAAGAAATAGCTACTATATTAGATGAAGAGAAACTTGCCGGTATACACGAAGTCGAATGGGTAATACCCTTACAGGGAATAGCATCGGGTGTGTACTATTACCGGATTGAAGCGACCGGGTTGGAAGGAACAGAAAACAGTTTTGTTGAGACAAAACCAATGGTTATTATAAAATAGTTTACAATGTATTTTCCAATACCCACCATTAACATATATTCATCAGTAACTTAAAGGAATCAGCTATGAGAAGATATTCTATTTCCATTCTTGTATTATTATTACTAAGCGCTACGATGATGCTCTTTGCACAGGATGAAGCGCGATTATTACGGTTTCCGGCTATCCACGGAAATCAGATTGTATTCACCTATGCAGGCGATTTATATACCGTCAATGCCACAGGAGGAATAGCGAGAAGACTAACTAACCATGATGGATTTAATATGTTTCCCCGTATATCTCCCGATGGTAATTACATTGCCTTTACGTGGCAATATGACGGTAACACCGAAGTATATGTAATGCCTGCACAAGGGGGAGTGCCGAAACGATTAACGCATACGGCAACTATACCCCGGGATGATGTTTCCGATCGAATGGGTCCGAATAATATTGTTATGGGTTGGAAGGATAATGACAAGATTCTATTCCGCTCACGACGAATTGAATGGAATTCATTCAATGGTCAATTGTATGTTGTATCTAAAGAAGGAGGAATGCCCGAACAATTGCCGCTAATTCGAGGTGGATTTACTTCCTATTCACCGGATAAAACACAGATTGCGTTCAACCGTGTGTTTAGAGAATTCCGGACCTGGAAGCGATACCGCGGCGGTCAGGCAGATGATGTGTGGATTTACGATTTTGAAACGCAGGATCTGTCCAACATCACGAATAATCCCGCCCAGGATATTATCCCTATGTGGTATGAAGATAAAATTTATTTTATCTCAGATCGCTATGATATAATGAATTTGTTTTCATATGATGTAAATACCGGTGAGACAACGCAACATACCGAATTCACCGATTTCGATATAAAATTTCCCTCCATCGGTGAAAATGCGATTGTGTTTGAGAACGGTGGATATATATACCGGTTTGATCTCGAGACACAATCGTACGAACGTATATCGATTTATATTAACGAAGATTTTGCAACCGGACGGGGCGGCTTGACGAATGTTAAAGATAACATAAACACATTTGAAATCGCGCCGGACGGAAACCGGGCGCTATTCGGTGCGCGCGGCGATCTGTTTACTGTTCCCGCAAAACACGGGAATACACGCAATCTTACAGGCACACCGGGAATTCACGAACGTAATCCGCAATGGTCGCCCGATGGAAGAACGATTGCATTCATATCGGATGAAACCGGGGAAGATGAAATCTATATTATGCTTCAGGATGGCAGCGGTGAAATCACACAACTAACTACCGGCGGTGATACCTATAAATATGCATTACAATGGTCGCCCGATGGAAAGAAACTCCTTTGGTCGGATAAAAAACTCCGGTTATCGTTTGTTAATGTTGAAACCAAAGATGTGACCGAAGTGGTTCAGGCATCGGCATGGGAGATTACAAGCTATAACTGGTCGCCCGATAGCAAGTGGATCGCGTACGCAAAACCCGAACGGGAACAGCAAACGACGATTTATCTCTATTCCGTTGAGAACGGGACCTCACGACCGGTGACCCGAGGATGGTTTTCGTCATCGCAGCCGCACTTTAGCGAAAATGGTAAGTATTTATTCTTTATCTCAAGCCGGAATTTCACACCAGTCTATAGTCAAACCGAATGGAATCATGCCTACGTAGATATGGCGGGAATTTATCTCATAACACTCGCCAAGGATATTGAATCCCCGTTTAAACCGTTGAGCGATGAGGTCAAAATAGATGACAATGACGGCAATGGCGGACAATCGGCGCAAGGTTCATCGGAGGTGACGGTAAAAGTCGACTTTGACGGTATTAAAGATCGAATTACCGCAATTCCGATATCCGGATCAAACTACGGTAATCTGACATCGGTTGGCGACAGACTTTACTATTTACGGAACGGCAGTAAAGATGAAACAACGAAATTGTTTATGTATGATTTAGATAAGCGGAGTGAAACCGAACTCGGCAATGTGAACAGCTACCGTATTTCAAATGACGGCAAAAAAATGTTGGCGGTGCAGCAAGGTCAATATGCAATAATTGATCTTCCGACGTCACCGA
Organism: Ignavibacteriales bacterium; assembly: GCA_003567775.1. Classification (GTDB taxonomy): domain Bacteria; phylum Bacteroidota; class Ignavibacteria; order T3Sed10-11; family T3Sed10-11; genus T3Sed10-11. The sequence goes on from PWYR01000026.1 coordinate 10,402, forward strand.
TATCCATTCAAGAACGCCTGGATCTCTCGGATATGAAGGTTGACCTTGACCGGCATGCAGAATGGCGGCAGATTTTCCACGAAAGCTGGCGACAGATGCGCGACTTTATGTACACGCCGAATATGCACGGAATGGATTGGGAGGCGATTCGCGATCAATATGAGCCGTTGCTCGATCACGTAAATCACCGGGCGGATTTAACCTATGTTATCGGTGAGATGATTGGTGAGCTGAATGTCGGACACGCGTATGTCGGCGGCGGTGATATGCCGAGACCTGAAAGAATAAAATTAGGCCTACTCGGTGCGCAAGTCGAGAAAGATCATGATACCGGTTATTTCGAAATAACCAGAATTCTACGCGGTCAAAATTGGGACGAAAGCCGGCGCTCGCCGTTAACCGAAATCGGTGTCGATGTTAATGAAGGTGATTTTATTATTGCTATAGACGGCAAACCGACAAATGAAATGAATAATATGTATAAAGCGCTTATCGATAAAGCCGATAAGCAAGTAATCTTGCGCGTTAATTTACAGCCGCGCGAACAGGGAAGCAGAGAAACGGTTGTTGTTCCTGTTGACGATGAGCATGAACTGTATTATTATAACTGGGTGCAGGACAACATCGATTATGTCAATGAGCAAACCGACGGGAGAGTCGGCTATATTCATATACCCGATATGGGACCCGGCGGATTGAATGAGTTTGTGCGTAACTATTATCCTCAGCTCCGGAAAGAGGGGTTGATCATAGATGTCAGGAGCAACGGCGGCGGTAACGTATCGCCGATGATAATTGAGCGCTTGCAGCGAGAAATCGCAATGTTTACCGTTGCCCGAAATGCATCGGTTAATATCGATCCGAGCGGGATGCATCTCGGACCGAAAGTTGCGCTTGCCGATGAATTCTCGGCATCCGATGGCGATATATTTACCTATCGTTTCCAGCACCACGGACTTGGACCGGTCATCGGGAAAACAACGTGGGGCGGTGTTGTCGGAATACGGGGTACATTGCCGTTACTTGACGGCGGCTATTTAAACCGCCCGGAATTTTCCCGCTTCGATATCGAAGGAAAGGAATGGGTTATGGAGGGTGTCGGTGTGGATCCCGATATCTTTGTCGACAATCACCCGGGGAAAGCATTCGAGGGCATCGACCAGCAATTAGATCGCGCCATTGAAGAGATAATTAAGAAACTGGAAGACGATCCGGTTCATATCCCGGATCCTCCGCCATATCCGGATAAAAGCAGAGATCAGTAACTAAAAATATCGATAGGATCGGCAAGGTCATCGGAAAAATCTTGCCGGTCCCGTTATTTTGTGATTGCGATCACATTTACTGTAAATATCACCGATACATCCGGAAGATTTTTATACAAAATTCTATTTCTGACCGGAAAATATTACCTTATATATTTAGTTTCTTGGTTTATCCGGTAAAATCTGCTTGTATTTATCGTTTTTTATAAATTAATATGTTTCAGGTTTTTTAAAGAAAATTTGACCGTGCGCACAGCGCATTAGTACAGAAATATGTACTATTGAGTGTTCGCTAAGCTAAAATGTCAGAATTCTGCAATGATACCCGGAACAAATTATTATAAATGACTATTGAAACCGAATTACAGACCGAGCTACTGGAAAAAATCGAAAAATTCCGACGGCATTTAGACGAGCTTAAAACCCGTGTACATACCGTAGAACCGGAACCGTCACAAGATTTTCTCCTAAACTCATTATTTGAGAATATACCTGATTCAATCTTTTTTAAGGACACCTCATCCAGGTTTCTTCTTATCAATAAAGCATACGCACGCATACTCGGTGTTACTCACCCGCTTGAAGCGCACGGTAAAACAGATCTTGATTTCTTTGATGCGGAGATTGCGCAAGCTGCTTATGACGATGAACAATACATTATTAGAACCGGTAAACCGATCATTAACAAGCGCGAGCAAGTCGGTACGGGGGATTATACCAAACAATGGTATTCAGTAACTAAAGTACCGCTTCGCGACAACAAAGGAAAAATTTTCGGAATTGCCGGAATATCACGTGATATTACCGATGAGAAAATTGAAGAGGAAAAGTTAAGTAAAAGCGAACAACGATTCCGGCGACTTCTTACCGATTCCTCGGATGTAATAAGTATTCTCGATCGCAAGGGGATTGTGCGATATGAATCACCGTCGGCAAGCCGAACATTCGGCGACGATGAACGCAAACCGCGTCTCGGCACCAACATATTTGGCTTCTGCCATCCGGAAGATCTCAAAAAGGTAATTTTAACGTTTACCGATCTTTTACAACATCCGCGTGATTCGCGAACGATTGTCTTTCGCTTCCGTCACACAAATGGTTCGTGGATTCTTATCGAAGCGATATGCCAGAATCTGCTTGATGATCCCGATATCAACGGGATTATTATCAGTTCCCGTGATATCACCGATCGTAAAGGTGTTGATGAAAAAACTCCAGTGTTCGAGCAAGTCGTGAAGAGTGCAAACGATGCGATTGTCATTACCGATTTGCAGAACAATATTATTTTTGTGAACCAAACATTTTGTGAAATATACGGTTATACTTCCGAGGAAGTTATCGGAAAGCAGGTAAGCATTATCTGGTCGGAAAAAAATACGGATGAGAAAATTGAAAATATATTTTCCGGCACCGATCAAACCGAATGGAAAGGCGAATTATTTAATCGAAAGAAAGATGGCGCTGAATTCTCTGTTTATATCTCCTCCTCTATTATAAACGACGAAACCGGTAATCCGATTGCCGTTGCGGGAATTATCCGGGACATAACGAAACAGAAAAAGGTCCAGGAACAGCTTCGTCAATCACAGAAGATGGAGAGCTTGAGTGTATTGGTCGGAGGTATTGCACACAATTTCAACAATATACTCGGTGTGATAATGGGATATGCTTCAATGCTTGAGGATCCCTCGATCGAACGCGACAAGCTCGACAGAAATGTCAGGGTAATAACCGAGGCGGCTGAGCGAGGGGGGCACCTTGTGCAGCAATTAATGGCATATATTAAAAAATCCCCGATTAAATTTAGCGATGTGGCGGTGAATGAAGTGATCGGTGAAATGACCGAGATGGTCATGCAAACATTTCCACAAACCATCACCTTCTCAGTTGATCTCGTTTCGCGAGACCCTGTCATTCACGCCGATAGAAACCAATTCAGACAGGTACTCTTCAACTTATTTTTAAATGCCCGTGATGCGATGCCGCGTGGTGGAAGGATCACTGTTATGTCCGACGTGATTCGGGGTAGTGACTTAAAGGAGAAGTTTGAAAAAGCCAAAGAGATCGATTATGTGCAGATCGATGTAAACGATACCGGCGTCGGAATGGATGAAGAAATACAAAGCAGAATCTTTGATCCGTTTTTTACGACCAAGGAAGTCGGACAGGGAGTCGGTTTGGGATTACCCATGGTGTATGGAATTGTGGAGAGCCACAACGGATTTATCGATGTGAAGAGTACCATCGACGAGGGGTCGACATTTACCGTGTATATACCGTTACTGCGATTTGAAAACGGTGCGGAACCGGAAATAGATGAAGAAATAGTTGAAACAGTAACCGGAGAAGAGAGCATATTGATCGTCGAAGACGAGGAATCGCTGCGAATACTGCTTGCCGAAAGATTAATGGATAGCGGCTACACGGTACTCCAGGCAGGCGACGGGCTTGAGGCAATTGAGATTTTTGAGCAGAATGAAAAAAGTCTGTCAGCGGTAATTCTTGATATAGGTTTGCCGAAATTGGGCGGATATGAAACGTTTTTAAGAATGCGCAATCGAAATCCGGATATTCCGATTATTATTGCATCGGGATACAATGACCCTGATGCCAAACTCGCGATTGAGACCGCGGGGGCGCGTTTATTTGTTCAGAAACCATATAAATTTAGTCATATATTAAAAGTTGTTGGTGAAGTTATAAAGTCAACCAGGAAGAGAAGGAAATAAATGTGACTTATCATGCAAAAGACCAACCTGATACACATTTCGATATAACGGAACAGATAGCTGCCGAAGAGGAGATTAGACAATCCGAACAAAGATTCCGGAGTGTCTGGGAAAATTCTCTCGACGGTATGAGATTGACCAATAGCGACGGTATAATAATTTCTGTAAACGATGCATTCTGTCGCATGGTCGGTAAAAAGGAAGACGATCTCATCGGTAAACACTTCTTCTCGATTTATAGCCCGGACGATCAATCGTTAATGAAAAAGAAATATTGCGAACGATTCAGAACAAAATCGATAGATCCGAATTTGGAGCGTGAGATTCAACTGTGGGATGGGTCAAAGCTCTGGCTGGAAGTCTCAAACTCTTTTATAGAAAGCGATGAGCAGGATATGCTCCTGCTGAGTATATTCCGGGACATTACCGAGCGAAAAAAAATGATCAACCGGTTAAAGATGTTCGAGGATTCGATTAAAAGTGTGAATGATGGTATATGTATTACTGATCTTGATGCAAATATTATTATGGTCAATCAATCATTCTGTGATATGTTCGGTTACCATGAAAACGATATGATCGGTAAATCGACTCAGACGCTCTGGTCGGTATCAGATAAGAAGGAAACGTTGCGGAATATATTTTCAGCGACGTTACAGGGAGGTTGGAAAGGGGAAACTATTAACAGACGAAAAGACGGAACAGAGTTTCCGTTATCTCTCTCAACTTCCGTTATAAGAGATGATGCCGATGAGCCGGTTGCCCTTATTGGGGTCGTAAATGATATCTCCGTTCAGAAGCGAATGGAAGAACAAATGCACCACGCTCAGAAGATGGATAGCATCGGTGTTCTGGTAGGCGGTATTTCTCATCATTTCAATAATATTTTAAATATTATTGTCGGTTACACCTCCTTGATTGAGCAGGATCACATTGATAGAGAAAAGTTGAAAAAGTTCATCAAGATAATATCCGAAGCGGCGGAGCGCGGCGCCGATCTGGTTCATCAACTGATGACGTTTGTAAAAAAATCTCCGATGCGAACGGAGCCGATATGTTTGGATGTCGCGGTTCAGAAGACCGTTGATGTTGCGAAGGAAACGTTTCCGAAGTATCATTTATTTGATATTCATTTTGGCGCCGAAAAAGCGGTAATTAATGCCGATCCGAATCATCTACGGCAGGCAATGCTGAATATATTGTTAAATGCCCGCGATGCAATGCCTCAGGGTGGAACAATAACATTGAAAACGTATTATGTCGACGAGAAAACCCTTTCACAAATATTTCAGAAAGTAACCGAACCGCTGTATATTTGCATTGAAATAACAGATACGGGGATAGGAATAAAAAAAGATATTCAATCACGAATTTTTGAACCCTTTTTTACAACAAAAGATTTCGGGCAGGGTGTCGGTCTCGGTTTGCCTATGGTCTACGGTATGGTAGAGAGTCATGGCGGTTTTATTGATTTTAGGAGTGAACCCGGTAAGGGAACTTCTTTCCTCTTGTATTTTCCGGTGCTACCCGGTAATATATGGAATAATCCCTGCAATAACTGAAAATTATACACAAGGTAACGGGCGGTTCATCATTCTCCAACCCGGTGTGAGAACGACACACCGGGTTTTTTATTTTTATTCCTTGATTACCATATAAAATTTTGTTTTTTTGAAAATACTTTTTGCAAATTTATCATTTGCCACTAACAGAAAGAGGAGAATATGCTTGAATTACTTTTTTCCGACTCGCCATGGGTTATTTACGGTCTCATTCCAGTTCTTATTATAATAGCCCGCATTATTGATGTATCGATCGGTACCGTTCGTATAATATATCTTATACGAGGACACAAGATGCTCGCAGCAGTTTTAGGATTTTTTGAATCGATCATATGGCTTGTTGCGATTGTTCAGATAATGCAGAACATAACGAATCCTCTTTATTATATTACTTTTGCGGGAGGGTTTGCCATCGGTAATTATATCGGGTTAATTATAGAGGAAAAACTTGCGATCGGTAATTCGATATTACGGATCATCACACAGCGGGAAGCGTCCGAATTGGTCGAAAAACTGTATAATGCAGGTTTCGGTGTAACACATGTAGACGCATATGGAAAGACGAGCGAGGTTAAGATTATTTACACTGTCGTTAAGCGCGATGATCTTCATCGTGTATTAAAGATCGTCAGGGAATTTAATCCGAAAGCATTTTATACCATTGAAGATGTTCAATTTGTCAGGGAGGGTATTTATTCACCGCGGTATTTCCAGATGAGCGATGGGTTTTTAAATTGGCTCCGAATTCAGAAAAAGAAATAGTGTAATTATATGGGTAAATTACTGATTTTTTAAGTCCCGTTTGTTGTTTGACGGATATTCCAGTAGCAGACGTGATTTGAGAACCTCTTTAAAAGCATTGAATTTTACCTTCTGGTGTTTTATTTGTTTAACCTGTGCTTTGAGGTATTGCGTACTGAAACTTTGCGCGAGACTGTAATATTTATCATACATTGGTTTATCATCCATTATTATTTTCTTTCACGTATTAACCCCAATTGATCTGCACGATGTTCTAATGTTTCTTGATTCATTCCAAGAAATTGAGCAGCTTGTGATAAGTCAAAATTAAACCGTTTCAACACGGTGTTTATCAAGCCGCGTTCGATTGTATCGAGCGGCGCGTCTATTTCTTGTCCCTCGCCGGTGAGGATAGTTTCGAGTAGGCGGGTGACTTTCGACTTTTCATCAACCAGATCGGAAGGTAAGGTAAACATTCCATTGCTGGAGAAAATTACGGATCGGTCGATCACTGCTTTTAATTCACGTATATTATTCTTCCAGGGTTGGTCGACGAGAATGCTGATGGCATTTATGTCGATTGCCGGTTCCTGTATACCGAGTTTATTACATGCCTCAACAACAAAATGCTCGACAAGGTATGGTATATCTTCTTTTCTTTCCCGCAACGGAGGTATGAGAATTTGATTAAACGAGACAAGATGCTTTGCCAGCTCATCGAGCAATTCATTTTTATGTACTAATGTTGCGGGATGATCTTTAGTGGTAACAATAATTCGTATGTTGAAAGGGTTTTCGTTGGACGAATCACGTAAATCGACCAATTCGTTGAGAAAGCTTGTAATGTGGTGTTGATACCGGAAACTTGCATTGTCTACTTCTTCTATGAGAATCGTTCCCCCTTCTGTAATAGAAGCCAGATCTTTTCGCGATGCATCGGGTAACCCCGGAGTACCTTCTTGATATCCGAAAAGTACGGCACATAATTCTGTTTCATCGATATTTGTAAGCTTCAAATCGACGATAGGAAGCTTTTCATTACCTTTCACACTTAGTTTATGAATATTATTCGCGACTACACTTTTTCCCGTCCCGGGTTCTCCGATTATATGAATATCATGAGATGATGAAGATAGCTTCTTAATCTGTTTATTAATATTTTTAATTATTTTACTTGTTCCGATTAATTCATACGTCATAGTTGCATTCCTTTTAGCATTTCCCCGTAAGGGGGTTATGATCTTTGATTAATTATACGAGAATACCGTGATTTACGAAATGCGCTGGCTCACATTCTATATCCAAATCACAACAGGAAAACCTTTAAAATTAAGCATAAATAGAAGTTATCAGTTGACATTTTGACATTAATACCATAAATTTTTCAAAAACCATATTTATTTATATCGATATGTCAGCATCAATAACAGACCACGAAAAAACCCATTCCACAGGTACAACACACAACAGCATTTTGCGTACAACACGGGCTGAAGTGGATTTATCGAAAATCGGTCACAATCTATCGATAGTACGTAAATTAGTATCGCCAAATGTCAAAATCATGGGAGTCGTAAAAGCCAATGCATACAGTCACGGCATCACTGAGGTCGCGCATTATCTGCAATCGAGCAATATCGATATGCTCGGTGTGGCGTTCACCAATGAAGCTATAACACTTCGCAGAGCAGGGATTACAACACCGATTCTTGTTTTCTATGGAACGAGTAAAGAGGAGTTTTCACTCGTTACGAAGTATGATCTGGTAATGACGCTCACCTCGTTTAAAATGATGGAAAACTTGCACGATTATCTCAATGCATCGGGAACAAGAGTACAAGTACATGTAAAAATCGATACGGGTATGGGAAGGATCGGTGTGCAGTACAATGAAGCGCCGCAGCTCATCGAGAAGGTGTTACGACAACCGAACATAGATTTGGACGGTGTCTACAGTCACTTAGCTACATCGGACGGAAGCGATCCTGAATATCTGCGTTTGCAACTTGAGCGATTTGATACAGTATTGACCGACATCAATAAACTCGGTGTTGAAATAAACAATGTACATATCGCAAATAGCGGAGGGATAATGAGTGCGCCCGATTCCCATTTCAATATGGTTCGCCCGGGAATTATGTTATATGGATACTCGCCGGGAGAATATATGCCCGACACCATACATCTTAAACCGGCGCTTTCTCTCAAATCAAGCATTGGGTTTGTTAAAGAAGTAGATAAAGGCGTCAGCATTAGTTACGGTAGGAGATATGCAACCGAAAAAGCGACACGCATCGGTACTATTCCGATCGGTTACGCAGACGGTTATAACAGATTATTAACGAATAAGGGAGAAGCGCTTATTCACGGACGGCGCTATCCTGTTGTAGGAACTGTTTGTATGGACCAAATTATGGTAGATCTCGGTCTTGATACTACTATATCTGTAGGCGATGAGGTAACTCTTATGGGGAGTGATGGTAACGAGGCGATTAACGGGTGGGATATTGCCCGGCATATAGGAACAATTCCATACGAGATATTATGCGCTATATCGGCAAGGGTCCCAAGAATATACTTAAACAATTCGGAACATTTATGACTAAAAAAAATACAATAGTAACGATAAAAACATCCGAATACGATGCAATCGTTTTCGATCTCGATGGCGTTGTAACGGACACAGCAGATGTTCACGCCGCTGCCTGGAAACAACTTTTCGACGGAGTGCTTAAAAAACATGCAGAGAAAACCGGCGCTGAATTTGTGCCGTTTGATAAAAATGCTGATTATTTGAAATATGTGGACGGGAAGCCCCGATACAAAGGAGTTAAAGATTTTCTCGAATCGCGAGATATTCAGTTCGAACACGGCGATCCGTCGGATGCACCGGACAGGGAAACTATCTGCGGACTGGGGAATAAAAAGAATATTGCATTCCAGGAACGGTTGAAGGAAGACGGTGTCGTAGTCTTCGATTCGACAGTTAAGCTTATTGAAGACGCCATTTCCTGTGGACTAAAAATAGGTATCATCTCGTCGAGTAAAAATTGTGAACCGGTATTAGAACGTGCGGGCTTGCTTGATTTGTTTGAAGTGAAAGTCGACGGGGTCGATGCCGCTGAAATGGGGCTAAAAGGTAAACCCCATCCGGATGTGTTTTTATCTGCCGTCGATCAATTAGGAGTAGCCGCGCAGCGTACTGTTGTTGTCGAAGACGCAATATCGGGAGTACGTGCGGGAAGCAGAGGTGATTTCGGTCTTGTGATCGGAGTAGATCGCACGGGAATAGCAAATGAATTGTTGGATAAGGGCGCCGACGTCGTTGTCCATGATCTTGAAGAGGTGCGAATTGAAGATGATACACCGGAATCGTGGTTGCCTTCGGCGATACAATCGTTTGATGATATCTTGAAAAAATTGGATGGAAAAAAGGCGGCGGTCTTTCTGGATTACGACGGCACTCTGACGCCAATTGTGGAGCGACCGGAAGATGCAATACTGGCGGACGATATGCGCGAGGTAATTAAGAATTTAAGCGAGCGTTGCACCGTAGCGATAGTGAGCGGCAGAGACAGGGCGGATGTCGAAGAACGGGTGGGTTTGGATAACCTATTTTTTGCGGGCAGCCACGGATTTGATATAAAAGGACCCGATGGATTCGAGAAAGTTCACGAGGAAGGGGAACATATTATTGGATTGCTCGATGAAGTCGAACGTGATTTGATCGATGAATTGCAAAATATAAAAGGCGCTCAGGTCGAGCGGAAAAAATTTTCAGTCGCTACGCATTACCGGCGCGTTGATGATGAAAACGTGTCCCGGGTTAAGGATGCGGTTGATGAAATTTTGACAAAATATGATTCATTGAAAAAAAGCGGCGGCAAGAAAGTTATCGAGATCCAACCGGCGATTGATTGGCACAAGGGAAAAGCTGTGCGTTGGCTTCTTGATGCGCTGGATCTGAAAAATGAGAGCGTCGTTCCGATCTATATCGGCGATGATCTGACCGATGAAAATGCGTTTCGTGAGATTAAAACAGACGGTATAGGAATACTGGTAGCGGAAGAAAAGAAGAAAAGCGATGCCCGATACGTACTTGGAGATACGGATGCGGTGCGGGCATTTTTAAAGAAATTAAGTACAATGATATAAGAGGAACAGTGATAATGTGGACATTGCAATATACACAATTCAATCCTGAAGAGCAGAAATTACGGGAGGCGCTGTGCACTCTGGGTAATGGATATTTTGCAACAAGAGGAGCAGGCGAAGAGGCATCCGCCGACGATGTACACTATCCCGGAACTTACATTGCCGGCGGCTTCAACCGAATGAAAACCGAAATATCCGGACGGATGGTTGCGAACGAAGATTTAGTTAATTTTCCTAATTGGTTGTCGTTAAATTTTCGTCCTGAAAACGGTGAGTGGTTTGATTTACGCAAGGTCGATATTCAATCATTTCGTCAGGGGCTTCATTTACGGGAAGGATTTCTCGAACGGGAGGTAAGGTTTAAAGATAAGGATGGTAGAATCACAACACTCGTAAGCCGGCGTTTTGTACATATACGCGACCAACATCTTGCTGCAATAAAAATGATCATACGACCCGAGAACTGGTCGGGAAAGATTCAGATCCGGTCTGCTCTTGACGGCACGATTTCCAATAGCGGCGTCGAGCGCTATAAATCATTACGCGGCGATCATTTGCAAGCGCTTGATCGGGGAGCCATCGATGATGAGGGAATATGGTTGAAAGTTGAAACGAAACAATCGAAAATGCGAATGGCGCAAGCGGCGAGGACACGTATCTATACCGGAGATACGCACAACAAACCGTACCGTGAATTGTTCGAAGAGAGTGGATACGTAGCACACCGGATCGATTGTGAAGCGCAGGAAGGTGTGGAATTGACCGTCGAAAAAATAATTGCCCTTTACACATCGCGCGATAAAGCTATTACCGAATGCGGCCATGAAGCCAGAAATGCTATTCGTGATGCGGGGTCGTTTGAGGAGCTATTTAAAACTCACAAAAGGCGCTGGGAATTTTACTGGGATCGAACCGACATAACTTTTAACGAAGACAGGGGAAGAATGCAGCTAATTCTCCGTTTGCACGTCTTTCAGATGATTCAGACAACATCTATGAACACGATCGATCTGGATTTCGGAATTCCGGCGCGAGGATTGCACGGTGAAGCATACCGCGGTCACATTTTCTGGGATGAAGTTTTTATCCTGCCTTTTTTTAATTACCGTCTCCCGGAAATAACACGATCATTATTGTTGTATCGATATCGGCGATTGGGAATCGCGCGGCGGGCTGCAAGGAGAGAAAATCTAAAAGGTGCATTGTTCCCATGGCAGAGTGGAAGTAACGGGCGTGAAGAGACGCAAGAGGTGCATCTTAATCCCCGATCAGGGGAATGGGATCCCGATCATACGCATCTCCAGCGACATGTGAATGCAGCAATTGCTTATAACATCTGGCACTATTTTCAAGCCACACACGATATTGAATTTATGTGTTCATACGGCGCCGAGATGCTTGTTGAGATCGCGCGGTTGTGGGATTCACTAACGACCTATAATGAGGAACTCGATAAGTACGAAATTAAAGGCGTTATCGGTCCGGATGAATATCATGAAGCGTATCCCGACCGTGATGAACCGGGTCTGGATAACAATACATATACAAATATCACGGCGGTATGGTGTATTTGCCGCGCTATTGAAGTACTTCAATTGCTCGATCCCGAAAGCAGAAAGGAAGTCTCCGACAAAATCGACCTCACCGAAGATGAAATATCCCGATGGTATGATATATCGAAAAAAATGCGGATTGTGTTCGAAAAAGAGGGAATACCGGCTCAGTTTGAAGGATACGAAAGTCTTGACGAGCTGGATTGGGATGCCTATAAGGAAAAATATGATGAACTGCACCGTCTTGATAGGATACTCAAAGCGGAAGGTGATACACCGAACAGGTATAAGATTTCAAAACAGGCGGATGTTTTAATGCTCTTTTATTTGTTTTCCGCTGATGCGCTTGAGGAGTTATTCAAACGGCTCGGTTATACCCTCGATCGTAAAAAGATCCCGGAAATCGTAAAATATTATCTCGACCGCACCGATCATGGTTCGACATTAAGTCGTGTAGTACATTCATGGGTTCTTGCTCGTTCGGATAGAAAGCATGCGTGGAAGCTCTTTACCGAAGCTCTTGAAAGCGATATAAGCGACATACAGGGCGGCACAACGAAAGAAGGTATTCATCTCGGAGCAATGGCAGGGACTGTTGATCTTGTACAACGATGTTTTACCGGTCTTACAATTCGTGACAATGTACTCTGGCTCAATCCTGCATTGCCAGATGAAGTCGATTCACTCCACTTCCGTATACGGTATTATTGCAACTGGCTCGATCTGTCATTTAATCATAAGGAAGTTACCATCACAGCCGGCACAGGAAGAGGAGAAAATATAATAATTGGATTAAACGGCTCTACCTTTGAATTAAAACCGGACGAACGTAAACAAGTGAAGTTATGATCAAAATACGGACATACCGGTCATTGTAGTGAAAAGCTCGAGCGCTTGAATACCGGCAAGCGAGTTGCCGGCTGGACCCAGCGATGGTCCCCACACGGAAACACAAAGCTTTTCGGGTAACACGGCAACGATACCGCCGCCGACACCGCTTTTCCCGGGTAGACCGACACGGAATGCAAAATCTCCCGATTCATCGTATAGACCGCATGTCAACATAAGTGCATTGATGCGCTTGGCTTCGCTTTTACTGATTACATATTCATCGGTATCCGGTATCACACCATGATTTACAAGAAATAAAAATGAGCGGGCAAGATCGACGCAATTCATTGCAATACCGCAATGATGAAAATACACATCGAGAACGTCGTCTACCGGATTGAGTATGTTATTAAAGCTCTGCATAAAATGTGCCAATGCAAAGTTGCGATGTCCGGTAATTTTTTCGGAAGCGATGACCGCATTGTCATAGTTAATTGCATTGTTGCCTGAAGTTTTGCGAACAAAGTTTAATATTTCTTTTTTGGGTTCATGGATTTCCGAAAGTAAAATATCGGCGAGAACGAGTGAACCGGCGTTTATCAACGGATTGCGGGGGATACCTTTTTCGTATTCAAGCTGCACGAGCGAATTAAACGGATTGCCGGACGGCTCCTTCCCGATTCGTTTCCATAGTTTCTCGCCGATAAGTTTAAAGACGAGCGTCAGAGAGTATACTTTTGAGATACTCTGTATGGAAAATTGTTCATATGCATCGCCGATTGTATATATTTTACCGTCGAGTGTACAAACTGCCATCCCGAATTTATTAGGTGAAACGGCGGCAAGAGCGGGTATATACTGTGCAACTTTTCCTTTGTCGAATAACGTTGAAACTTCATTGTAAATTTCTTTGAGAATCCTGTCGTAATTCATATGGGATTTTGACTGATTATAAATTGTATTGACTTTCATTAAAAATATACTAAAATTATATAAATATTCATAAACTGAAGTCAGAAGGACGGAGGCATGTATGGTTACCAGAGCACAAAAGATCCGGCTTGGTATTTTTATTATTATTTCGATAACGGTAATATTAATTGCTATCGGTACGCTTTCTTATGATCGTGTTTTCGATACAAGAGATATTTATTATATTACATACAAAGACGTGTCGGTAAGCGGACTCGATGTTGGAAGTCAGGTAAAATATCTCGGCTTGAATGTCGGCAATGTCCGGAATATAAAAATTGATCCGAAAGATATCACAAGAATTATTGTCACCGTTGCAATTGAACAGGGAACTCCCATCAAAGAAGATGTTCGTGCGGAAATTTCCACGATCGGTATTACCGGACTGAAACAGATAGCACTCCGGGGGGGCACCGTGGAATCCGATATGCTGCAACCGGGCGGCTATATTCAACCCGGGAAATCGCTCACAGAGGATATCACCGGACGCGCGGAAGTAATAGCCGAGAAGATTGAATTGGTTCTAAACAATTTACTTGCATTATCGTCGTCTGAAAATCAGGACCGGATTTTTGCGTTTGTAGATGAATCTGCAAATACTGTCCGGAAGGTCAGTGAAGTGCTTGACGAGAACCGTGAACGGATGGACCGGACAATGGCAAATCTTGATACACTGGTTGTTGAATTGAAACTGATGAGTACGGCGGCTAAAACTACCGCGGAGACGTTTAATAATTTTATGTCTTCGGATACGCTAAATACAATGCTCGCCGATATGCAGAATATCACCAGCACGGTTCGTGAAGTTGATCTGACGAAATTGATTGAAGACGTGAATAAAGTTCTGGTATCGCTGGATGATGTACTCACGCATACCGAAACGCTTGTAATGCGTAACAGCGGCAAGTTTGTCGATACAATCGATGAATTACATCTGATTACGCGCTATTTAAGCAGTACTGCCCGTCGGATTGATTCCAATCCGTCGATTTTAATAAGAGGATCACGACCGCAGAGTCCCCCTGACGATAAACTGGAGCGGTAAATGAAACATACAATTATTTTGATAGCAGCTCTTCTTTTTCTAGCCGGGTGTGCCGGCGAACAACGGGCAATTAAATATTATACTATAGATTCGTATGCCATCGCTCCTCCCGATACGATAGAGATCGGATTCGAGGCGCCGCTGCCATACGTTGTAGAGGTAATCGACTTTTCGATTGCCGGTCCGTATAATGACGCCCGAATAGCCCTGCGAACCGGTTCAAATGAATTGGAATATTATCATTTTCATCATTGGGCGGAAACGCCGGGTCATGCGGTGCGCTATTTTATATGGAGGATACTACATGATGCACAGATATTCGATGTGTGTCAACTCCGGCTTACGGTAACCGCTCCACAATTTGTCGTGACCGGAGCGATAAATAAATTAGAGCGGGTGGATGTGGAAGGAGAGGCGGGCGCACACGTCGACGGTGTCATTGATTTTGTCGATGTCCGTAATAACAGGATCATACTTTCACATCGGTTCAGTACCTTTGCGCCCTTTACCGATAACGCGCCGATGAATGTTTTTGCACAGGAAGTGAGTGGTATCTTCCGTGATGAAGTATTTACATTCATTGATAAAATTAATGATCATTTCAGGTCTGATTAAGTAGTCTGATCAATTAATGAGTAATCAAACAGTTCACTTGCCGGATAAACTGGATATCGATACGATCAAGGAGATTTATGATCGTTTGCAAAGTATGCTGCGTAAGCCCGCTCAAGTATCGAAGATCAGTATCGATTTCTCGAATGTTAATCATATCGACAGCGCCGGCGTCGTTATATTAGAGAAGGTGCAAACCGACGCCCAAAAAAAAGGTATTGATGTTGCGTTTGAAAATATCTCCCCGCCGATTGAAAAGACAATTAAAACTTTTTCCGGAAAAATTGTTCAACAACCGGCAAAAAAAATCAAGCCGCATCTGTTGGAATACATAGGGGAGTATACATATAAAAATTGGGTCATTTTCAAGGATTTTATGTTCCTTCTGGCAAATATTTCGTATTATAGTTTTATCGCTTTTTTCCGTCCGAAACTCCGGCGCAAAGGTGAGGTTATTCGTCAGAGCAATTTTATCGGCGTTACGGCATTACCGATTATTATACTTGTAAACTTCCTGATCGGATTGGTTCTTACCCTGCAGGTTGGAATCCAGATGCGTCCGTTCGGCGCCGAAATATTTGTTGCACAGCTCATAACGTTCGCTATGATAGGTGAACTCGGACCGCTGTTAACTGCGATCATGGTCGCCGGCCGATCCGGTTCATCGATTGCCGCCGAGATTGGAGCGATGAATGTATCGGAGGAGATCGATGCTCTTCGTTCAATGGGTATCGATCCCGTGCCGTATTTGATAATACCGAAGCTATTTGCAATATTGATATCGATGCCGCTTCTCGTGGCAGTTGCAACATTCGTCGGTATATTCGGCGGGGCAGTTATCGGTTTTACCAATTTTCAAATAGATTTTTACGCGTTTTACAATGAAGTTGTTTTTGCGCTCCGGTACTATGAGATAATGACGGCATTTGTCAAGAGTATTGTTTTTGCGACGATCATTATCGTTGTTGCTTCGTATTTCGGCTTGCACGTCGAGGGCGGCGCCGAGGGAGTCGGAAGATCGACGACACGCTCGGTTGTTGTTGCAATCTTCCTGGTAATTCTTGCCGATAGTTTATTGGGATTGCTATTTTATTTATAATGATTATGGCTCAACCGATAATTAGTACAAAAAATCTTTTTGCAGGTTATAACGAGACCGCTATACTCGACGATATTTCGATCGATATTTATGAAAACGAAATCACCGTTATTCTCGGAGTGAGCGGCTGCGGGAAAACGACCCTTTTAAAAAACCTCATCGGATTGATGAAACCGACGAAGGGTATGATTGAAATCCTGGGACGCGATATGATTTTCATCGAGGAGGATGAGTATAATCGACTTATGAGAAATGTGGGAGTGTTATTTCAGGGAGGGGCGCTGTTAAATTCTATTCCAATTTCGAACAATGTTGCAATACCCCTCGAGCAACACACCAATTTACCGTTTCACTTAATCGATCAAATAGTTCGTTTGAAATTATCGTTGGTCGGATTAGAACATGCCTACGATTTTTTACCATCCCAGTTATCGGGAGGAATGCGTAAACGGGCGGCGCTCGCTCGTGCAATTGCTCTCGATCCTGCTATTTTATTCGCCGATGAACCGTCAGCCGGACTTGACCCGGTGACCGCATCCGCGCTGGATAATCTACTACTGTCCCTGCGTGAACAATTGGGAATGACCCTGGTTATCGTGACGCATGAAGTCTCGAGCATCCGCCGTGTTGCAGACAAAATAATTTACATGGATAAAGGGAAGGTATTATTCAACGGCGGCCTTGAGGAAGCGTTGGCGTCCGATATACCACCGCTTCAAAAGTTCTTTTCCGTGTGAGTAGAAGGTTATCGTTGTGTGAGCGACGAGGTTTTATTCCCGTAGATATCGTATGTGTATGTTGTCCGGTGTTGCTCAACCCATCTTCCGTTTTGCCACTCGTGGTATGATTTTGATACTCTGTACCCGCGATAATCGTATTTTTCTACATACTTCCAATCTTCTTGAAGTGAACCGTCCGGCTGCCGGTGTTCACGAATTCTTTCGATAACAGTTTCCTCATCGTCATAATTGTAGACATCTTTTGCAACAAGGATACTGTCGTTATTTTCATGATACTCATAGTATTCGACATTGAGCAATCTGTCCTCATTGTCGTATTCATACCGTTCCTCTTCAATATTCTGCCAGGAAGTACCGGTCCACCGGCGCATAGTTTGCCGAATCATTTTATCTCCATCGTTGTCATACAAAAACGCTTTTTCCCATGACAATCGTCCATCTCTCATTTCATAGATAACTCTCTCAGTCCGATTTCCATCCGCATCAAATTCCTCAATAATCCGACTGGCAACTTCCCAGCCGTTTCTTCCCCATTTCTCAAATGTTTTTTCAATAATATTATCACTATCATCATATATATATATGAATCGCCAATCATATTGCCAGGAGTTGTTGTCTGCTCTTTTTTGTGTTTGCAATTCGGTTAACTGATTGTTTTCATTATACACGTAAATCTCGCGTTTTTCAGGCACCCATTCATCGGTATCTGCCCGGCGTTCGCGGGTGCGGGAAGTCAATTCTCTCTCGGTTCTATAGGTTTTTGTCTCGCGGGTTGCGAGATTCCACATACCATCTTCCCAAAACTGCGCCACCTGTCTCACCGTTCGTCCTTCATCTGTGTAGGTGTACACAAAACGTCGATGATTTCCCCATGCCCCGGTAACGAGCCATTCTTGTTCGATAACTTCGCTTAATCGTTGTGCATCGTCGTACGTGTTGGATGTTCGAAGATGGTTGCGTTCCGCTTCATCAGGAATGGGAACTGCCCGGACCTGGGCATCGCCTGTATTGAAAAAAATCAGATAAAGTATAAACAATATAAAAACATTATTCATAACGGTCATCTCTTTCATCCTTTATGGTAATTTATTATCAGTCAATTAACCGATAATCCGTTCACAATTAACCGCGCTAATCAGGTCTTCCCGGTGGGTCGGGAAATCCGTCGTCGCTGCCGCCGCTAAAAATAAGCAGCGCTGCCGTGCCGACGCCTGCAACCGCTGCTCCGAGCATGGCGTATAATGTATTTCTACTAAATCCCTGCGGTTTTATCGTAAATCGAAAATCATAACGATCTAAATCGATATCGACCGGGAAATCACGCTCAACCATCCACACGATTCGCTTGTTTCGACCGGGTATTATATCACGTCCGATATCACCTGTGATAAAATACGGTGTGACGTTGTATGTTCGTCCACCGTCATCAGAAATCTCTATTGATACTGTATGTTTTCTGTTCCCATTCTCCGGTACCAGATCGTAACGGATCTCAATGACAGAGCCGTCGGTCTGTACTTCTACGTTTCGAATCGGATCATTGTTTCCAAATCCCTGATGAGGAACGATTAAACAGGTAATCAGAACACTGCAGAGCATTTTTATTACATAGTGTGGCATAGGCGACCGGAATATTTATTTTAACAAAATCATAGTATTTGATAGCATGGTTGCACCTGCGTTTAACCGATAAATATAAAGTCCGCTGGGAACGGTCGTACCGCCGTCGTTGCGCGCATCCCACTCGACAGAATAAAATCCGGCGGATTGACGATCCTTTACAAGTGTTCGGACTTTCTGCCCCAGAAGGTTAAATATTTCAAGAGTGACAAACACGTTGTCTTTTTCAATGGGAATACCGTATTCGATGGTGGTAACGGGATTAAACGGATTCGGATAGTTCTGTGCTAAGGTCAACACGGAGGGAAGCATGTTGTTCTGTACCTCACGTGTATATTCTTCACTTCCGAGAATGAGCTTAAAATGTTCGGCGCCGGATGAAGATGAAATGTCGAACGTATTAATATCGTTAAGTTCAATCCGTTTTCCGGAATGAATATTAACGAGGACAAGATGATAATCGCTGAACGTCTCTGTCCCCTCAATATGAATGGTATATTGTTTATTTTTTGGAGTTTTTATTTGAATATCGATGGTGTATCCTTCACTATACGGTGATAGCAATTGAGTGTGAACACGATCGTTCTGCATCCGGATACTTGCTTCCTCAAAATCTGTCGGCGGTGCCTGAATATTGTATCGTTCAAGAGATTCATCGTACATTTCCGTTATTCCGATAAAAATGTCCGAACGCGGAATTCCTTCTTTTTCAATCGTAAACGTCAGGTAGCGGGTTATTTCGGGTGTAACCTTTGCCGGCTCTGTTATAGAACCGCTGTTCGGATACGGAATCGACAAGCTTGTATGATTTTCTTCGTTATAATAATAGTATCCGACAAATGGTTCGAAAGCGGTGCTTTGATTAAACGAACCGTTATAACTCCAGATGGGATTGATTATGTCGTTGTATGTCTGTACATCTGCCCAGGGAATGGAAACCCCGAAAGGATTTGATATAATATTCCATCCGTTATGTATCGGGATATCATAGACGTGTAATGTACCGAGTTCTACGGTATGTGCAGTTGTATCGATATTGATGCCGTTCTTGCTCAGAACCCAGAATCCCCGCCCGGGTGTAAATGTAAACATATCCGATTCGGTATACTCGATGAGATAGTTTTCGTCGCTGCCGTCGTCCCAGAATGCCGTCCAGTCGGATCGGGCTTTGCCGTTCATGATCGCTGCTACAGGTATATTATTGTTTCCCGGTAAACCGACCATGCGGTAGCTCGAAACCAATGATGGATCGTCAAATGGTATCGATCGTTCCATCGATATTACCTCAGGATAGATCGAAAGTACAGGGCTGATCGTAGACAGGTTCTCATCCTGTAAATCGGTAAGCCGCAAAAGGGTTTGTGTAGAAGGTGTAGCAGGCACCGTCCAATCGAAACCATCCAGCGCTGTATTTATCGATTCCTCAATGACTATCCACGTCGCCCCATTGTTCGTAGAATAATCGATTCTCATCTCCTCAACGCCCATCGTTTGCCATTCGATCCGTTCGATCGAATTCTCTTTCCATACCGTACTGCCGGCCGGATTTATGAATTGAATAAACCGGTCGGGGGTTGCGAACTGCCAAACATCCGACCATGGTCCCTGACCGGCAAGATTGATGCCTGCAACACGCCAAAAATATGTAAATTCATAATCGAGATTGCTGACTTCATAAAAGGATGAGGTGATGTCCTCTTCATCGACGACGATATTGGTAAAGTTAGTGTTTGTTGCTATTTGCAATCTATAGGTATCTGCCCGGGCGGTTTCTTCCCAATGAAATTCTGCCGTGACCGGGATATCTTCCGCATCATTCTCGGGTGATATGAGGATGGGGGCAGGTGGAGCAAAGAGCGTTAAAAATTGCCTCACTTCCGACCACTCACCCTCGCCGGCTATGTTGGCGGCACGCACACGCCAGTAGTAAATCGATTCGTACTGTAGTCCGGTAACTTCATAAGAAGTTGAAGTAATACCTTCTTGATTGATGGCGAGATTTGAAAAGTTGGCGTCCGTTGCTATCTGTAATCTGTAGCTATCGGTTAATTCGGTTTCTTCCCATTCGAAGGTAATTTCAGTCAGTAAATCCCCGGCGTTGTCTTCGGGTGATACAAGCATTGGCGTCGGGGGGACGGGTAGAGTGGAAAATTGCCGGACTTCCGACCATTCTCCCTGACCGGCGA
>PWYR01000138.1 GCA_003567775.1 Ignavibacteriales bacterium
ACTCATCACCGCAGCTCATTCGGTGTGCGGGAGGGGCGCGCACCGCTGGTGGATGTGATTAATTTCTCGGGTAGTTTAAAGGTCGATGGAAACACAACTCACCAGGTAAACAGGGTAAATGCGCAGCGTGAGGCAAATTTCCTTGTAGTGTATAATTCATATTTCGGAACATCGACGGGAACCAATCAATGGGGAACGGAAGTACTTTTGCAACCGGTGAGTGCTGTGACGACGGATTCGCCCAATCCCATGATCGTTGTTGACATCGAAGATGGAGTGGGTGATATGGGTATCGGCGCTGATGATTATATAGTGTCGGGACACGGGTCGGCGCAATCGTTTTTAAATACACATCTTGAAACCGGCGATACCGTTTTTCTATCTTTAGGCACAAATCCGGAGCTTGGTTTTGTCACCGAATTGATCGGAGGTGGGCCGCGAATCATCGATGAAGGTTCACGTCCGGAAAGTTTTGTCGGGTATGAGGGATTGAGCGATTCATTTGTCAATACCTCGCATCCGCGGACAGCGGTTGGTATGAATCAGGATAGCACGAAAGTATATTTTATTACCGTCGACGGCAGACAGGATGGATTCAGTCTCGGTATGTCGTTGGCGCGCATGGCTGATTATCTCATCGACTTTGGAGTGTATAATGCGGTCAATCTTGATGGCGGCGGTTCGACAACAATGGTCATTCATGATGTCGTGATGAACAGCCCTTCCGACCCGGGTGGAGAACGATCGGTCGCGAACGCGTTATTCGCGGTGCGTAAAGTGGATGTAGATTTTCCTCAGCAACCTGAATCGCTTTATCCTCCCGACGGCGCGGAAGATCAGGCCGATACGATTTCTTTTTCATGGAATCACACAAGCGGTGCAGAATCTTATAGAATTCAGATAGCAACAACCGAACAATTCGATGATATCATTGTTGACCGTTGGTTATTACAGGATACGACGTTTGTGTTAACCGGGCATAGAGGACAGGAAACCTATTACTGGAGAGCTAAAGCAAGAAATGCCGCCGGGATAAGCGACTTTACTCCGGTTCACTCTTTCACAACAGGTTTTCCGGTTACCCCGGTTTTATTATCCCCCGAGAGAGCCGACACACAGGTTCCCCGCGATGCTCCGTTTCGATGGAGATCGACACCGGCGGCTGAAAGTTATACCTTGCAGATTGCAACAAATAATGTTTTTACTCCCGACGGACTGGTAGTCGATACTACCGCCGTTCCCGATACAACGGTAACGGGGTTATTGCTTGACGAAAACAGATTATTATTCTGGCGTGTGCGGGCGCATAATCAATACGGCTCAAGTTTGTGGTCGTCGCCGTGGGGATTCAGAACGACGGATGTCACCTCAATTCCCCGCACCGATGGAATGCCTGAAAAGTATTCGTTGCATCAGAATTATCCCAATCCGTTCAATCCGGTAACGACAATTAAGTATGCGTTGCCGGAGCAAGCACGCGTCGATCTCCGGGTATATGATATGTTAGGGTGTGTTGTCTCCGTACTGGTCAATGAATTAAAACCGTCGGGAGTTCACACTGTTGAATTCAATTCTGATGATTTACCGAGCGGTGTGTATATATACAGGATCAGCACACCTGCGTATGTCGAGAGCAAACGTATGACGTTGGTAAAATAATGTAACAACCACTCTCGAGAGTGGTGTAGTTCGTCGAAGACGAACTTGGAAATAGTTGTTTATAGCAGTCAACGTTTTAGTTTTAGTGTAATTTTTTCAAAGCGATATCGACTCCGTCGCTATCGCTTATGCGACTCTGGAGAGTCGCTGTTACAACGTTGGATTTATTTACCAAAATATTACAAACAAAATATATAAACAGCAATGGATTTAAAATGGTAACACGTCGTTTATTTATCAAAAGATCACTCGGCGGCGCGGCATTATTAATGCTTGCAGGCCCGCAGCTACCCGGCAAAGAAGACGAAGTCTGGTTTGTTCATATCACGGACACGCATAACGGCAACCCCCGGGCAGCCGAAAGCTTACGTTTCGTATTGCGCGATATAAAAAAACAATTCCCCGACACTAAATTTGTAGGTGCGACCGGCGATATAACCGAACATGGGTGGGAAGAGGAAATTGAAGAAAATTATGAGCTAATGGAAGATTCGGGATTGACCTACTATAATGTTATGGGTAATCACGATTCACGGTGGAGTCGTTCGGGGCGGAAAGCATTCAGCGATACCTACGGCGGCTTACGGTGGGCTATTCATACACCGTTTGCATCGGTGTTTTTAATCGATTCGTCGGTGCTGCTCGAACAGTACGGATTTCTTGATCCGTTCGAGCTTGCGTGGCTTGAGTATGAATTGGAAAAAATTAACGGAAAACCGGCAATGATCGGATTTCATCATCCGCCTTGTTATCCGGCCCAGTTTATCGGTTCGGAGTTTGAGTTTTTCAAAATTATATCGAAACATAATGTTCCGGTTGTCCTTGCAGGACATGTTCACTCTCTTAATGAGCACATCGTAAACGGGACACACGTCATCACCGGCGGTGCAACGCTCCCTCCAGAACGCGGATACAATATTTTTTGTATGCGAAAAGAAGGCATTACATACTTTACCAGAAATCCCGTTGAAGATATTACGAAAGAACAAGGACGTATACTCTACGAGAGAGAAGAAAGAAATGCACCCGGTAAAAACGAAGTGATTCTTTCCGATGTGAAATACGAGCGCGGTGCGGTTCAGGTTGCTATGCCGCAGACCTGGAAATCACGGAATGTCGTTATGCGATTAAACGGTGTGCTCGTAGAACCGAATCGGGTAAACGGAAAATTAGTATTGGATGAATCCCTCCGTCCCGGCGAACATGAAATTATGCTTATCACACCTTCGGAAACCGATGCCCGGCAGAAGCGAATGTGGGGAGAGATAGCAATCCCCGCTCCGGCAGGAAGGGTAAAGTGGATTAAAAATCTTCCGGCCGGTATTCAATGCAGACCTGTGTTTACGGAAAAAACTATAATCACCGGATGTAATAACGGCATGCTATATGCATTTGACCGGCAAGGAGGTTCGGCCGTATGGGAGAAGAAGTTTTCCGATAATGAAATTTTATCTTCATCGATATTGCACAACGGTTCGTTGTATGTCGGGAGCATTGACGAGAAGATTATATCAATTGATCCGGAATCGGGAAAGACTTTATGGGAAACGCCTGTCGACGGATCGGTTATTGCCACGGCAATGTTCACCGGGAATGCCCTCATTGCCGGTACGGGGAACGGAACGTTATACGCTCTCGAACCGGATCACGGCGGAAAGATCTGGACGTTCGGTACGGATAATCTGATAAAAGCAACACCCGCTTACGACGGCACAAGATTGTTGTTCGGGTCGTGGGACGGCTATTTTTATTGTCTCGATGCGTCGAACGGCGAGTTGCTGTGGAAAAAATATATCAACATCCCGCATTTTGCACCGGCTACTTCAAACCCGAAGATCGATAACGGGCGTGTATATTTTGTGTCTCACGATTACCGGACACACTGCCTTGATGTCGAAACCGGAGATGTGATCTGGCAATTCCCTGCGGTTGACGTTGAATTTGATTATCAAAGTCCTATTATCGACCGATGTAAGCCGAGTTACTCCTCCGCGGTGTTCAGAGGCGATGTCGTTTATTTCTGTAGTCTTACCGGACACGTGGTGGGATTCAACAAGTATAGCGGCGAGCAGGTATTTGAGTACGAACTCGACGCTCCCGTTTTCGACTCCTTCCCGGTGCTTGTGGGCGACACCATGTATTTCGGTACGATACGCGGCGCTGTTTGTGCGCTAAATCTTGCATCGGGCGTGATGGATTGGAGTTATAGCTTCGGGTACGAGTATATATTTTCTCCGCCGGAAGTTGACAACGGTGAACTGGCAATAGGAAGTCTGGGAGGAAGTTTGGGGTTATTCAGTGTTTAATTCCTTAAACGATTAAAGGGTAAAGCTATGATGAGACGGTTTTTATTATTTGCGCTGCTTTTATCATTCGGTGCATCTTTGCTTGCAAATGACAATTCCTCACCCAAGCGGGAATTCCGCGGTGCGTGGATTGCTACGGTTGTCAATCTGGATTGGCCGAATTCGCGGCTCGACAATTCGGACAGCCAAAAACAACAGCTCATTACCATGCTCGATAACTTATATGAAGCAGGTATAAATGCGGTAATGTTCCAGATACGAACGGAATGTGACGCCCTGTATAATTCACCATATGAGCCGTGGTCTTACTGGTTAACGGGTGAGCAAGGGAAAGCTCCGGATCCGTATTACGATCCGTTGGAACTTGCAATTGAAGAAGCACATAAACGGGGGATGGAAATTCACGCCTGGTTTAATCCGTATCGTGCAGAACGGGTTGTCGGTAATTATAATCTTGCAGATACTCATGTTACCGTAGAGAATCCCGACTGGGCGATCCAGATTAGCAACTTTAAATTTCTCGACCCCGGATTGCCGGAGGTGCGTGAATTTGTAACAAAGATCGTAGCAGATGTTGTTCGGCGTTACGATATCGATGGTGTACACTTTGATGATTATTTTTATCCCTATCCGCCGAATCACATCTCGAATCAGGATGAAGATACTTTTGACGAGTATAACCGGGGATTTACTAATATCGGCGATTGGCGGCGTGATAATGTGAATCTTCTTATCGAAGCAGTACACGATAGTATTAATGCGATCAAGCCGCACGTGAAGTTCGGGATAAGTCCGTTCGGTATATGGAAAAACGGTGTTCCGGCCGGTATAGTTGGTCTCGATGCATATAATGTTATATACGCCGATGCCGTTGCATGGATGGAGGCAGAAACGGTTGATTATATAGTACCGCAGCTATACTGGCCGTTTGGCGGCGGACAGGATTATGCAAAACTCGCACCCTGGTGGGAATCAATGCGAAACGGCCGCCACTATTATCCCGGTCACGGTTTGTACCGGTCTGATAGTAATACATTTTCTGGATCATTGTTTGCTTCTAATGAAATACCCCGTCAGGTGCGATTTAACCGGGAACGCGAAGGAATCGACGGAAGCGTGTTTTTCCGTGCAAAAAATATTACCACCTTCCATTCAAAGGGATTCGCAGATTCGCTAAAAACCGATCTCTATAATTATCCCTCTGTTATTCCGTCGATTGCCTGGAAGGATTCATTGTACGCACCTTTGGATCCACCTGAAAATTTTACCCATTCATGGATAGACGATGAGACACTTGAATTTGTATGGGATGCGCCTTCGCCGCCTGCGTTTGGCGATGATCTTGTACGATATGCCGTCTATCGTATCAACTCCGCTTCACCCCCTGTATTCCCCGACGATCTTGAGTATGGTGAACACTTGCTTTCAGTTCAAATGGACAGGACTTTGGAAGATACCCCACCGATTTCCGAAAATCCGTATTATTATGTTGTAACGGCGCTTAATCGCAATCACAACGAGAGCGAAACGAGCAATGAAATCGTCCTCGATGTTGTAAGTGTTCCCGCCGGGCATATTGCCGGAACCTATACATTACATCAAAATTACCCGAACCCGTTCAATCCCGAAACGGTTATTCAATTCAGTATTCCGGCTGCTCAGCACGTCACGTTGCGAATTTATGATATGCT
This sequence comes from Ignavibacteriales bacterium, assembly GCA_003567775.1. Lineage (GTDB taxonomy): Bacteria > Bacteroidota > Ignavibacteria > T3Sed10-11 > T3Sed10-11 > T3Sed10-11. Next base: position 5,657 of record PWYR01000138.1, read on the forward strand.
CGGGCGTGAGATAGCCGTTCCGGTAGATGCATATCTGTCTGCCGGCGAACACCGCGTTACCTTTAACGCTGCCGGTCTTGCGAGCGGCGTGTATGTGTACCGGATTAAAGCAGGTGAGTTTGTAGAGTCAAAACGTATGGTTGTAACAAAATAGTCTGAACTGAATACTATCATTAAGAGCGAATGAAATGAAACCAAAAATTAGAGTGAATCTGTTAATTTATACAATAATAATTCTTTCTGGTTTTTATTATTGTATAGCAGACAATACGTCTTTAGCCGGAGAGTCTGACAGCCCCGTTCTGCTGATCCGCGTCGATGATCTCGGAATGTCTCATTCGGTCAATTTGGCGGCGAAAGCATTGTTTGAGACCGGTATGCCGCTGTCGGTATCGGTTATGTTTGCCTGCCCCTGGTATCAGGAAGCGGTGGAAATATTATCTGAGCATCCGGGAGTGTCGGTCGGGATTCATCTTACGTTGAATTCCGAATGGAAGTATTATAAATGGGGACCGGTAGCCGGGAGAACTGCCGTTCCTTCTATCGTTGACGGGGAAGGTTTGTTTTTCCCTACAACTGCGCTGTTTCTGGAAAATAATCCGGATGTTAACGAAGTAGAAATAGAATTGCGGGCGCAGATCGAGCGCGCATTGAACTCGGGAATACGCATCGATTATATCGATCACCATATGGGAACTGCAGTCAGCACGCCGGAATTACGCGCATTGACGGAGCGGCTTGCGGAAGAATATGACCTGGCAATGGCGTCTTCCTATATTCAGGCGTATGACAGCGGTATCTATGCAGTATCGTATGAGGAAAAACAAGATAGTTTGATTTCCCTCATAGGTCATCTCCGTCCCGGTGAGAAACGATTGTTGGTTTCACACATTGCATACGATACACCGGAGATGAGTGTTTTGGTGGATCTCAATCCGCATGGTCTCGCGGATATGAGCAAACACCGCGAAGCAGAACTCAAAGCGTTGAAATCGACGGCCTTCAGCGAAACACTGAGAAAATATAATGTCCGTCTTATTACGTACAGGGATTTAATAGCTTCTTATTAAACCAAATGACAAATACTAATGTAGCTAAAAGCCGGCAAGTGGGAGGTCCCCCTCTAAGAAGCTTACCTTTACACACACTTGACACAATGTTTCAAGAAGGTGTGTGAAGATAATTTGTTGTAAACCCCGTCTTTAGACGGGAAGTTCTTTGTCAGCTTTACAAATAAAATTATAAACCTTATTACCTTAGTAACCAGAACAAAGAACACGTAAAACCTTATTACCTTATGGAACAAAAGTCATTAAATTTAAATATAACAACCTTTATACTAATAACTCAAAATCATCTTTCTCTCATTAATGAAAAAACGAGTGCGGATAGAAAAGTACATTACAGGAATGGTCAATAATAATGTAATAAGGTTGGGTAATTGGGGGATACTACATTGTTACTAAGGTAATAAGGTCTATATAATTTTTATCAGTCCTGACTGGTCGGGATGATTCACAGCACACACTTTTTTGAAGATAAAATTTACTTATAACATTATTAAAAGGACTCGACAATGAACGAACCAACAATAAGTGTCGGCATAGTTTCGAACGATACTATTGCCTTCAACTTTAACGGCAATTATAATTATAGGCAAAATGGAACCGAAATGCCGTTTACCGGTGAATTTACCGCACGGCGATCCGGTGATGAAATTATAATTAAAAAAAATGGTGAATCCTTTACTTCCAAAGATGATTTTGAATTTACTCCCGTAGAATTCACAACCGACTCGTTTGTCCTCCGTGATGTCGTTATCGGCGTCAAGTTTCACTGGGAGCGCAAAGAAGATCAACAGTTTATCGGCGCTTTGAAAATAATTAAAGAAAACGATATGCTGACTGCGGTTAATGTATTGCCGGTTGAGCACTATTTGCTGAGCGTTATCTCGTCGGAGATGAGCGCAATGAGCAATATGAATTTGCTCAAGGCGCACGCGGTTATCTCCCGCGGATGGCTCCTTGCACAGATCGATAAAAGCAAGAAACTAAAAGAAACTCCGGAAGCTTATTCTTCATTTGTAGAGAAAGACGATGAATTGATCCGGTGGTACGATCGCGAAGATCACACGCTTTACGACGTGTGCGCCGACGATCATTGTCAGCGATACCAGGGAATTACCAAGGCATATACGGAAAATGCACGGAAAGCAACGGAGGAAACGCGTGGAAATGTGTTAATGTACATCGATGAAATCTGCGATGCTCGTTATTCCAAAACATGCGGCGGCATCTCCGAGAATTTCGAAAACGTATGGGAACCGAAAGTGCATCCGTATCTTACCTCGATTGTGGATAATTCAAAAGATCCCGACGGTTTTCAGCTTGATCTCACACAGGAACATAATGCCGAAAAATGGATACGCAATGCGCCGACGGCTTTTTGTAATACTTCCGATAAGGAAATTCTTTCGCAGGTGTTGATGGATTACGATCAGGAAACCCGTGATTTTTTCCGGTGGATAGTAACCTATTCTCAGGATGAAATATCCTCGCTCGTTACGAAGAAAAGCGGGATGGATTTCGAGGAAATTTGCGATCTTGTTCCCGTTGAACGAGGTCGTTCAGGCCGGCTGATCAAATTAAAAATTGTTGGCAGTAAAAAAACAATGACTATCGGTAAGGAGCTTGAAATACGCCGTATGTTGTCGCCGTCGCATCTCTATAGCTCGGCGTTTGTCGTCGATAAAAAAAATGTGAAGGACGGTATCCCGCAGGAGTTTGTTCTAACCGGCGCCGGATGGGGACACGGGGTCGGTTTGTGCCAGATAGGAGCCGCAGTGATGGGAGCGAAGGGATATTCCTACGAAGAAATATTGCGGCATTATTTTAGAGGCGCGGAATTGAAGAAGATATATTGAGGACGTATCCGACGACATTTGTAGTTCGTAGATGTAGTCCCCCTGTCCGTGTGTATGCAATCGCGTGCCGCTCATTTGCCGCCGCCCTGCAGCATCCCACGTCAATATTATAAATACTCAATACGAGTTGTATTTGGCAATTATTATTTAAAATGGCAAATGTAGAAAAATTTCTCTCCACTTGCAAATAGGACTTGATTATGAATGCATTAGCATTTGGGAGACCCTTTAAAAGGGTTGGCAAATCAACTTTACGAATGGCAAAGGGTAATTATTGATTATTTGAAAAAATCAGGCAGAATAAGTAGAAGTGAGGCAATGGAATTATTGAAAACATCCAAAGACACAGCATTCAGGGAATTAACAGGTTTAATTCAAAAAGGAATAGTAAAAAGAAAAGGCAAGGGTAAAAATATTTATTATACTCTGTCGTAAAA
>PWYR01000050.1 GCA_003567775.1 Ignavibacteriales bacterium
CCGACATGAGCAGGTTCACTTCCGATGTTAGAGACATTAATTCCTGCGGCAAATACACGGTCCTTTTGCACATCTATGGCTCGAACCGTACCATCATCAAAACCTCCACCCATTTGATTCCATTGTGTTCCATCCCAAAAGGCAATTCGATTTACCTCGGTTGATCCGCTGCGTGTAAAATTTCCCCCGGCAATAACACCGTCCTTGTACGGAGCAAGCGCGAATACCGGGCCGTCAAACCCCGTTCCAACCTGCTGCCAGCTAGATCCATCCCAAAAGGCAATAGAATTTATCCATGTATCACCGCTCCGACCTAACCATCCACCTGCATACAAAATATCATTAGAAGTGGTAAGGGCTCGCGCAGTACCCATAAATCCGGCACCCAACGGTTGCCATCTGGCGCCGTTATGGCAGGCAACATTGCTAATCTGATTTTCACTACCAGTAAAATCTCCTGCCGTACATAACTGATTATTATAGGAAGTAAAATCATATACTACCTTATCCAAACCCTCAAACGGTTGCCAAATACCGTCACTATAAGATGCAACAGGACTATTCCAACCACTCTTGGGATCAGCGAGATTTCCCCCCGCAAATAAAGTACCGTCATGATTGAAAAGGACTTGTACTGTACCATCGAGTCCACCACCCAACGTTTGCCACCCATCTCCGGTCCAGTAGGAAACTCCATTAACAACCGTGCCGCCAATGAAATCCTTGCCACCATACGGTTCCATATTAACGCCGGTGTTTCGAATATTCTCCTTGGCTATGGAATTTATACCGTGAAAATACTTGAAATACCCGCCTATGACTAATGTTTCGTTATACATCGCAGTGGTATACACCGCAGCATCCAATCCACCGAGCCAAAACTGGGGATCGTAACGGAAATTATTCGGATCGTCATTTTGTGCAAATATATTATCGAGCGAGAGTAATGCTATCAGTAACAGCATCATTATTAATTGTTTTTGCATGAGAACCTCCTATTGATTGAGGAAAGAATCAGACACAATTACCAAGTAGTTAATATATAAATATCTTTATTGATCACTTTGAAAAAACAATCAATAAAAAAAGAAAACCCCGGATAGTGTGTCCGGGGTTTTGATGTACACGTTATTTCAAGAAAATTAATTTCTTATTATTGATGTAGTCTCCTGCTTGCAGGCGATAGATGTACATCCCGCTCGGCAGGTGTGCTGCATCGAAAATTAATTCGTGATAGCCCGCTTCAAGCTCTTCGTCAACCAATCGCGCAACTTCCTGACCGAGCGTATTGTATACATTTATAACTACGTGTATACGTTCGGGGATGCTGTAGCGAATTGTCGTCGATGGATTGAACGGGTTGGGGTAGTTCTGGAACAAGGTGAATTGTTCCGGCAAACCTTCACCGTCCGCAACGTTTGTCGGATCAAAATCGCGGTACAGATAACGATATCCGGGCACCCATTCCTCCCCGTTCCAGAATTCCGCAACCATCATCAGCAAATTATCGTTGCCGTCGTAAAGATAACTATTCCGGAATGAAGGCGACCACTGACCGCTGCTCAGTGTATATGACTGCCCCCCAATCCATACAGATCTGGTTTCTGTTATTAAATTTCCACGGGCATCATATTCAGAATCGGTCTTCATAAACGATACCCACTCATCATCCCAGTATTGGAAAACGGATTCGATCTGGTTTCCGGCGGCATCAAAAGAATTCAGAAAACGTATATCATTCTCCCACTCCTCTTCAAAATCATCGTATGACTGAGCGGTCAGCGATATATTGTTGCCTGCATTATCATATTCATATAGCATTCGAAAATTACTGATCCATTCGTCGCCGTCCCAGTACTCTTCATAAAATTCAGTCACAAGCCCGTTTTCGTAACTCCAACGCATCCAATACTCGGGTACCCATTCATCCTCCACCCATACATACCATAACATCTCCAGAAAATTGCCTGCAGGAGTATAGCTAATCTCACCCTTTTCATAGGGATGCCACTCACCATCGTGCCACTCCTCAATAAGAACTTCGACTACCCGTCCCTGAGCATTATATGTATAGATTTCTCTTTCTATGTTTATCCAGTCATCTGCATCAGAGTCCCATTCCTGCCATATCTCTACCGATGGCTCTTGATTAGCTCCTTCGTATTCGTACACGAAACGTTCATCATTCACCCACTCACCATATATGAATAACTGATAAACATCCTGAATAATTCGTCCGGCATTATCCAGAACATAAAACTGTCGATCGGTAGTATCCCAATCATCGATTTCAGGCACATAATTTTGTGCGACGTATTGAATCTGTACAGTGGTCGATACCTTTGCGATTATTGTATTCGCTTTCAGGTGATGAAATTGTAAAAATTCCATCCGAACTGCGCTTTTCGGATCTTCCTTTACGGAAGTAATCATTTCCGAGGGACGGAGTAATGCAGTCCGTTTACGCTCCCGCTCTGTACCATAGCTTACACTGCTGAGAAACAGGCATAGTGCAAGCATAGTAATAAAAAAAGGCGTAGCTATACGATGTATTAAAAAACGGTAATATGGAATCATTGTTAGTCTCCTTAAAAGGTAAGCATACAATAACACTGCAAGTGTGAAGTGTTGTTGTGCAAAATACGAAAATTTTCCAAATTGTCAAATAGGATTTATGAAATACCGGGGGAGAATAAAATACTTTTTTTGTTAAAGGGAGAAATAAATCCGATAATGACAACCGGTCGCTGCCGGGTAATAATAAAATTTTTTTACCATATTACGAATTATTACACCCGTCGATTACGAGCTTTTCGCTGTATAGACAAATAAAAAAGCCCGAACACCATAAAATGAATTATGGTGTTCGGGCTGAACGGTTTTCCCCATCTGGGGGAAGCAATACTTTATATTAACCTCATGCAGGTCACTGACATCACACCTCTACAACCGCTTCGGTCCCGCCTCCAGCACTTCCTGTGAACAGCCGGCTGCAAAAAGTTTGAAGTTCTCGATGAACCGCGCCGACAGCGCATCGTAGCGCTTCCAGTATTCGTTCTTGTCGCCCCACGAGTTTGACGGTTCGAGAATATCTTCGGGAACGTCGGGACAGGACTCCGGCGCTTCAAAACCGAACAGTTTATCCTTTCGATATTTTACTTTATCCAGCTTTCCTTCCAACGCTGCGTTGAGAAGATTTCTTGTATGACGGATACTGATTCGTTTTCCGACTCCGAACCGTCCGCCGATCCAACCGGTGTTGACCAGCCATACATTCGCTTCATGTTTTAACATCCGCTGCTTTAGCATTTTTGCATACTCAAACGGATGCCTGACCATAAAGGGCGCACCGAAACACGCACTGAATGTTATCTGCGGTTCGATGCCTAATCCGATCTCGGTGCCCGCAATCTTGGAAGTGTATCCGCTGATAAAATGATATTGCGCCTGTTCGGGATTTAATCGCGCTATCGGCGGCATGACACCGGATGCATCACAGGTCAGAAATATTATATTTTTAGGATGCGTTTTCACGTATCCTTCGGGAACGATATTCGGAATGAATTCGAGCGGATACGAACAGCGCGTGTTTTCGGTTATCATATCGTCGTCAAGATCGATATGACGGCTTACCGGATCGAATACCACATTCTCCAGTATCGTTCCGAACCGTCTTGTGGTTGCATATATTTCCGGTTCGTTCTCGGCAGAGAGGCGAATCACCTTTGCATAACATCCACCCTCGAAATTAAAAATGCCGTTGTTGCTCCATCCATGTTCGTCATCGCCGATAAGCAATCTATTCGGATCTGCCGACAACGTCGTCTTACCGGTTCCGCTCAATCCGAAGAATAAAGCCACATCGCCTTTTTTCCCGACGTTCGCCGAGCAATGCATCGGCAGTGCGTCTTCAAACGTCAGCAGGAAATTAAGCACGGTAAAGATCGACTTTTTGATTTCCCCGCCGTACAATGAATTTGCGATCAAAGCGGTCTTCTGCTCGAAATTCAGTATAATCGCCGTTTCCGTTCGCGTCCCGTCGATAGAAGGATCGACCTTGAAACCGTCAAGTGTAATCACGGTAAAATCGGGCACAAATGTTTTGAGCACATCGCGATTTTCGGTCGTGATGAACATGTTCCTTGCAAACAAGCTGTGCCATGCTTTCTCGGTTATTATCCGCACCGCAAGCCGGTATTCGGGATCGGCACCGGCATAACAATCCTGCACAAATAATTCCTCGCCCTGGCAATATGCCTGAACTCTTCCCATCAACTCGTTAAATTTTCCGGAACTAAAAGGTCGATTATAGACGCCCCACCAGATATTATTTGTTGTACTCTGCTCCTTCACGACAAATTTATCGGCGGCGGCGCGAGCGGTATGTTTTCCGGTGTGTACTACAATCGGACCCTGTTTGGTAAGCTTTCCTTCATTCCGGAAAATGATTTCTTCGTAGAGAGCTTCATCGGGAAGATTCCAGTACACGCGATCGAGACCGGTAAGTCCCTGGTTCCTTAATCTGAAATCAGACGCAAGCTCCATCGCTTGCTTCGTGGCAGGTGTATTGAATTCAAGATATTTGCTCATGACCAGTCCCTCACTAATTTTCTGTCGCCAATATAAAGTTCATTCGGTGAATTAGGATCGAGCGCCCATTTCATTCTTTCAACACCTTCCTGGATATCTTTCAACGTTCCGCAGAAGCTCAACCTCAAATAGCCGTCCATGCCGAATTCCTTACCCGGTACGGTTAAGACTTGCACTTTATCGATGAGAAACTCCGATAGTTTATTCGAGTTTTTCTCATACGCACTGAAATCCGCAAAGCAATAAAAGGTGCCGTCCGGTTTCTTTACTTTTATGCCTTCAAACGATCTTAAAAGATCAACCATAACGTTGCGGTTATTCTCCAGCGTTACGCGCAGACTTTCAATACCCGATTGAATCCCGTTCAACGCACCGACGGCGGCTTTTTGCAACAGAACGGACGGACCGGACGTTTGATGTCCCTGTATATTGCTCATCGCTTCGATTACCTTTTTGTTGCCTACCGCCCAACCGATTCGAAATCCCGTCATTGCATATTGCTTTGAGACGCCGTTAACGAGAATAATTTTCGAATTCTCATCCTGTTTCTTTGCATACTTAAAACAGTTTACCGGTTTTCTTCCGTCAAAGATCAGCCGGTGATAGATATCGTCCATAATTAACCAGATATCTTTCTTCTCGCAAAACTGAACCACGTCGGCAATGAATTCTTCCGAATACATAGCACCTGACGGATTGTTCGGACTGTTAATAATAACGGCTTTTGTGTACGATCCGACCCTGTCTTCGATATCTTTCAAGCGCGGATAAAACGTTCCGTCTTCGGGAAGGAAGGGAATCGGAATTGACCCGATCAGCTTCACCATATCGGGATAGCTCACCCAATACGGTACCGGGAAAATTACCTCTTCCTGCGGGTTAAGGATTGCCTGCAGCGCAACCATTATTGCCTGCTTGGCGCCGCCGGAAGCCATGACGTGTTCGGGTTTTACCGTTTTCTCGTAAAATTCATCCGTATATCTGATGACAGCTTGCTTAAGCGCCGGGATGCCATCCGCCGGAGCATATCTTACTTCGCCCGTATTAACGTGTGCAACGGTAGCAAGAATTGCATCCATGGGAATCTTACTTTTCGGTTCACCACCCCCGAGATGAATTACGGGGTCACCTTTTTCTTTTAGTATTGCGAATTTTTCATTGAGTTTTAAAGTCGGTGAGGCTTTAATCGATTTCGCTATTAAGCTGAGACTCATATTCTTTACCTTAAGATATGTAAATTGGAGAGTGTATGAATAATGTGAATAACTAATTGAATAAAAAAGTGAATTGCTTCGGTATAGATATAATAAAGAATTGTATGTTAAAAATCAAAGTTTGTTATAACCTAACACGTCGTAGTTATGCTGAGCGGAGTCGAAGCTCAGTACGCAGGGATTGGTTACTTTTTCAGTGAAAACTATTTATGATTGATTATCAAGCACAGATCGAATCATCCTCAACAATACAGCCGGATCGTATGGTTTTTGAATAAAGTTGTTTACTCCCAGTTTCAGCAACTCCGATCTCTGCTCAGGTGAGAGATAACCACTGCCTAAAATGAATTTTAAGGTGGGATCAATCTCCTTCAGTTTTTTATACACATCTAAACCCGACAATTTGGGCAATCCTAAATCAGACATCACCAATGAAATTTTCGACCGTTCGCGATGAAAGACTTCAACTGCTTCATTGCCGTCGATAGCTTCTAGAACCGTATACCCTTTTCAATTAAATATACTTCTAATGATTTCAAGCAATAATTCTTCATCTTCAACGAGTTTGGGTTTTTCTTTACACTTATGAATTTCTTAACACTTTCACAGCTTTTTGATACAAAGTATCATCACCAAAGCCGTTGTTCAATGTGGTGTGTACATATCGCTCAGGCGGAATTCCATGAAGTTTTTCATAACCGCAATCATCAATTACAATGTATTCATCGACATACGGATTTTTTGCGAGCCATTCAAGGATTTCCTTCCCCCTATTAGTACGCTTCAAATCTTTATCCCACACAAAAGGAGTCACGTCTATGACCGGCGGATTTTTTATGCCGGCTAACTTCAGCATGAGAATTAAATCGCTTTTCGGTATACCCATGCGCCAAAATGAACTCACAACAATCTTGGCGCCGGTCTCTTTTAGTAACCGATTAAGATTTTGTACCGCTACTTTGTCGAATATATCCTGATCAATCGATGCCCCGGGATCAATCATTCTTTCTGCACTTACCTTGCGGGATGTGACTAAAACACCCTCAATATCAAGAAAAATCACTTTCATCATCACTTCTCATTTTATAGGGCTTTCCTTATTTATAAACTCAAATATTATGCCAGTGCGTTTTTTTCAGGAGAATGAATGAAAATCGTAAAAAATCAACAATAAATGCCGCCCGGTTTACCTTTTTTTGAAAAAATGAACAAGTTTAATTGTTATTTTTACCTTATTACATCCCGGCATTAAATCAATTAACAATTAGTTTTTTCTTCGCCTTACAATGTTCTTCCACACCGGCAACGCAAGAAGTGATGAAATAAGAAGAGCGGTTACGAGAAGGTACGTTTCGTTTACAACGGTAAAACCAAACGCATTAGCTGCGGCGCGGGAAACGTTTGTCACCCCTAACATTATGGTGATAAATACAATAAGGTACATAACTATGTTTTTCAAGCCGTTATTTAATCCGGCAGTACCCATTAATGCCCGGTCGTTCACTGCAATAAGAAGGAAAACGGCGGCAAACGGCAGAACGATTCCGTTCAACGCTTGTGCAAGAATGATCGCCGGGATCGGTTGTACCCCGGTAAGCCCGAATAACAATCCCGCTCCAAGTACAATACCCCAGGTGATCCGGTATCGTAACGATGTTTCGCTCCATCGCGGATCGTTCATATCACCGAGAATACTTCGCGCCGTTATAGCCGCCGCAAACGGCGCGGTCATTGCAGACGTGAGTCCGGCGGCAAATAGTCCGATGCCGAGCAAAATTCCCGCTGCCGGTCCGAGTCGTCCGGCGAGTGTTTCCGACAGAAATTCATAGCTAAACGGACCTGTAATCGCCGCACCGACTACGAGAACTGCCATTGAAATGATTCCGCCGAGTAGCACCGCAACAGCCAATCCGAATCGCATTTCACTTAATGTGTGTCCGCGTGAAATTCCCGATCCGAGGAATAGATTATACGGCACCACGGTTGTTCCGATCAATCCGAGTATAAGCAGTCCGGACCCGGAGGGGAATGACGGAACAAATCCTCCGGTAAACAGCTCACCCGGCGACGGTTTCAGCATAACCGCGGTGGTCAGGAAACTGATACCCATAATACCGACAATGGCGCCGAGTATGCGAACAACCGTTTTGGTCGATCCGGTGAACAACAATAATGCTGCTACGGACCCGATAAGAATAATCATCACGTATGAAGGAATGTTTAGGATGAGCGTCATCCCGGCAACAGCGCCTAAAATGTTGCCGGCTTCATATGCTACACAACCGGTGAATATTGCGGTAAATACAAAATATGGAATAAACCGCAACCGGGGTGAGTCGAGATACTGCTTGCGAATTGCTTCGCCGAGATTTTTGCCGGAAACAATGGTTATCCGGGAGGATGCTTCCTGCAATACAAGCGTCGCAATAACTGAAAAGACAAGCGCCCATAGTAAATCGTATTTAAATACAGATCCTGCCGATGCAGCGGTCGTCACCGTCCCCGGACCGATAAACGCCGCCGCAATTACCGACCAGAATAATATACTGAGTAAACGGGATTTTAAAATCACAAGCGGTTTTTGTTATTTTATATTTAGACTATGCTGTTTCTTCCTTCGCTTTGCCGCCAAACACCAGGGCAAGCAATATGCCTAACAGAATGTACTGGACTGTTCCGTACAGAAACCACTGTAATGCAAGCGCATAGGGGATATCCATAACCGCATAGGTAACGTAAGCCGCCGGAAGCTGCACCATCAACGCAACATAAAATCCGTACCTGACGCCTTCCATTATCCCCCTTGCTTCGTATCCCTTCGAAAAAATGAGTGTAAAGAAAAAGGCGAAAAAGAGACCGGTTACAAAAAATATCCAGGTCTTCATCTCGCCTTCCGGGCGCCACAATTGTTGTGTCTCTTCATAGAGAGAAGTCAGCAACACATTGTGAATGAGGTAATCGAGGATCATAAATACAACAAAAACGGCAATGAACCCGATGATGAGTTTCTTGTTCATAACGCCTCCCGTGGAATGTGTGAGAGAAAAAGGTTATTTAAGGACAACGTACGGCAAGTAGCTTTCAGCGATTCCAAAAAAGGTATTTAATAATTATGTAAAAAGCAAGACAGCGAGTGGCGCTTTTTGCAACTACAGGTCTTTTGCAACTCCTAAAATATATTATA
>PWYR01000143.1 GCA_003567775.1 Ignavibacteriales bacterium
ATCGACGCCGGATGAGCTTTTCACTTCGTATATATGCCAGCCCGTTCCTTCGTTCACCAGAATATCTATAAAGGCGAGAGCGTACTTGTGCTGAAACGCAGCTTCATAGATGATCTTCTCCCCCGACTGTATCAGTTTTTTTGTTTTCTCGACCGCTTCCTGAATCTGCAATTGGTCATCCCGCCGTACATTGACGCCTCCGTGAAACAGCCGTTGTGCGAGTATCCCGATATTCGTACCGCGCGTAAATATCGCCTCCTGCTCCTCGGTTATCTCATCGCGCAGTTCGGGGTGACGGCGATGAAGGTACATGGATTTCTCGCACTGCATACCGCGGAGGAAGACGGATTTGCTGATGTGGTTTGGTTTCATGATGTATTCAAAAAAATGCAGTCACGGAAACTAAATAAGATAACTATATGAGTCGATGTTGGGATAAATTATTAGATTTGAATTATTTTTCTTTCTCAACATTGTACTCACTTATTTTTGGTATTATTCTTTGAGGATGGTCAAATCCGTAAGCCCAGTTTTCTTTTGAATCATTTCTTTTAAATCGAAATTTATTGAATAGAAAAAGTATTTTCATACTCTTTTGACCCACTGTCAGAATTACTTCACAGCTTTAGTTTTATTTTTTTTAATTAACCATTTTATTATCCTGTACCAATTGATCCTGAACTACCCGTCTTAACTCCGTCTTTACATTATCACTATATAGATCCAAATTAGATTCTTTTATGACTTTATTCATGATATGTACAAATTTATATGTCGTTTTTTTATCATAATCGTAATTAATTTTTATAGGCTCCCGGTCGGCAGCCGATTTATTATAGAGTAACGTTATAAGTTCACGGAAACAATTAATAATAATAAAACCCAATTCCGGTTTTAATTTATCTACTTTATACATTCGCCCTGTTTTGCTCACACCTTTGATAATATTTACCGGGTCAAAGTCTTTTAAATAACCAACGCCTGCCCCTATAATTGTTCCCAAAACCGTGGGAGCACCTAATCCACCGCCCAATAATGTCACATCTACCGTAGCGCCGGCACTCGCACCGACAACTGCGCCTATTAACGCTTTTTGATTCGGGGAAAGATACTTTTTAATTGAGGTTTTTTGCAACACATTGTTTTCTTTCAATTCGTATGACGCATTAACCGGTATTTTTCTGTAACCGAATAAATTAACAATTTCATTTTTCCGTTTATCAAATATCCGCCTGACCTTTTCCTCTAATTCATTAAAAAGTAGTTTTATGTGGTCGGCTTCGGTTTTTAGATTGTCACATGGAACTTGATATTTACTGTGATAAACTTCCAAAACAGTTACGGAAATTATATTCGCGGAATCATGTAATACATTTTCTCTATTACGTTTTAAATACTCTATTGTTTTATGAATTCGTTCTTCCCATATTGATTCTAAATGTGAAAATGCATCAAACAATCTTAGTCTTTCATCGAACGTTGTTTTATATGGATTGAATACCTTTATCAGACTAAAATGTTCTTTTAAGTGTGTTCTCCACTCTTCAAGCTCATCGGATCCGTCAATTGGATTGAGTATAGCAATTCGGGGCAAACCGGTCATTTTAATTATTTCTATTTCATTTAGATACTGACTGTCACTATACGGCACCGAGCTATCGACCACATATACGATCATTCCACCAAACATGACAATCGGAGTAAGGATTTCTATTTCATTATGGAAATCTCTGTCATCCCGGTATTCATGACAAAATCTTCTGAACAATTCTAAATTATCTTTTCCGGATTCTTTTATTCCCCAATCCAATAATATTTCTTTTAATTGTCGTACATTTTCAAAGCCGGGTGTATCCCATATAGCCAGCATTGTCTCCCCATCGACCTTAATTGGATATTCTACACTTTTAGTTGTTGTACCTGCTCTTTCGTCAATCTCAACTCTATCATCATTTATCAGAGCCGAAACAAGACTGCTTTTTCCTTTATTGGGGGGACCGGTGACGACAAATACGGGCTTATCATCCATAATTATACTCTCATTTAATTTACCAGTACTGTTTGTGAATTATCAATTATAAGCCATGGATCTCCTATCTCATTAATTCTTGCATGCCAACTTTTTTCATTTTTCTTATTATCGTCATTATTACTTCTTAATATCGGAATAATTTTAATTAATTTATTACCGATTTTCTCTCTCAATTTTCTTAAAAAGAAAATCAAATCAACATCAGGAGATTCCCAATACCTCACAAAAATAACTATTTCCTGACGAGTATTATTACTATCAATTATATCCGTTACTTTATCAATAATTTCATTATCTTGTTTAATAGTATTACTACCGCCGACCTGAAATACTTTTAATGTAGATACGTTTAGTTGATTTTTAATAGATTCTGTATCTATATCATCTTTATCGAATCGCCATAACAACGCAGCACTCAAATTAGAAGTATCTTGAATATGTTCACCACCGACTTCATTATTATTCCAATCTTTAGAATTGATTGGGTGCTTTTGCGGCCCCTCTTGAACATTCGGTTTCTCCATAATTTCCAATAACTGCTGTGTATATGGATAACGTAACAAATCTCTTTTAATAATGTGTGACAACCGAATTCTGTAGTAATAATAGGCCAATAGTCTGGGCAATAAATTATAAAAGAATATACTCATCATTAAGAATGACCACCATACGCCCATTTCTTGCGCAGTTGCTCCCTCGGGAATCGTTTCTCCGGTAGCCCGATAGTGTCGTGTTTTCTCTATCATTTCATATTCTATAACTGCCGTCGGCATGATGCCTCGCCATGGTGTCGATATAATCTCTGTCATATGATACATTTGATTTGAACTCATATTCAGTGTCGAACTCCAAGAGAAAGCCAAATCGGTTGTTATTATTTTTATGAATACGACAATTAATGCACCCATTATATACGCAAGGCTCGATTTTTGAATAAGAATTTTAAAATAATTATTGACGATCCTCTTATTTTGTTCATAGATATTATTTATATGATATGGGTATTCATTCTTCTTAAAATATGAACTAATCCTAAGTATGCCTCTCCATCCTTCCTCTGCAATTGACGTTATGTTTAATCTGAGCTTTAATATATTTATTAATTTATTCCAATGTATAACCGTAATTGAGATTACAAGCAATCCAAACGGAAGGAAGACAAAGAATAAGAGTATGGGAAGTATATTTATAGGATTTGTTCCATCGTACTTGAATAACACCCCTCCGATACCGATACCTATCAGGGAAAATATAATTGTTGCGACTGTTGAAAATGCAGCAAGATAACTACTATATTTTTTGGCGCGATCTTTAATATCCTTATCTGCTTGTTCGTGGTACCATTGGTTGATTTTAAACCAAGTATCTTTACCGTGATACTTCTTACCAAATTGACGGACAGCTTCTCTATGTATCTCAGTCCTTTCATTTGATAATGTCAAGCCGACAAGTAATTCTAATTTATTCATATGAAATACCTATATACAATTAATTGTATACTACTATAAGTAAACACAAAACACCATAGATATGCAATATCAGGATCGGATGTTTTTAACATATATTATCGTCAATCAAATATAGAGATTGCCTATTGATTAGATAACATACTCTCTATCATTATACTAATCTACAATATAATATATTTTTATCGTTTCGGCGAGCGTATTTCAGAAATCCCGACGTTCTGTGTCGGGAAGCCGCCACCTACTGATTACGCCCCCGGTGAGCGTCATTTTGCCGGGCAAATATTTTTGGTTATACTCTGTTGACATTATGTCATTAATGACATATACTGAAAATTGTAACCTGAGAATAAAACAATACGATTCAATTTAACAGAATAATACTATGAAGGGATCAAAAAGAAGAAAACTTGAATCACAGGGATGGAAATTTGGAACCACGAAAGATTTTCTCCAATTAACTCCTGAAGAATCGGAATATATTGAAATCAAACTGAAGCAGAAGGACAACGGAAGGACACCTGTGCGGATGGGTTCCGTCGTACAGATGTAGGCCAAGATAATTTTACTCTAAAAGAATAGTGTAAAATAATCAAACTGGGGGTCAACAACCAATTAATCACGATGTAATTGCCAAGTAATTGCAAAAATTACCAACTAAATTATTTGGGTCAGGTGTAAGATATATTGGAAATATTGGAGAAACGCAAAATAGAGGTGTGCAAACAAAAAAGGTGGAGCTATTGACGATGAACCTGAGGTTATTTTAACCGGGTCATTAAGAGAAGCATTATCGTGTGAAAAAGCAGATGATACGCGAAGCGAAGGCAGCATATCATACCTATAAATAATGAGAGCCAATTGGTTTCACGGGGAGAAATATACAAAGACGCTCAATTTACATATCCTGCAGGCACCATAGCCGATAAATTTCAGGAGAAATTACAGCGGAAGGTTTTGGAAAAAGATGGATCCCGCTTTGCCGCGCAGGAAAGGTTGTCTCCTTCTTCCCTTGATTTGCAGGGGTTTTTTATTTATATACAATACTGTACTGCATACTAACCGGAACAAAAAAGGAGCTACCTATGAGCAAACTGGACGAATTCACTACATTCCGTCAAAAGATGAACGAGAAAATTCTGAACCAGGGAAATCTTGAGATCAAACGGTTTTTTGCTTTAGATTCGAAGGTCTATGAAGACGGAGCGCTTGATGCAAGAACAAAGGAACTGCTCGGATTGGTTGCATCGATGGTTTTGCGTTGCGACGATTGCATTTCATATCACATCCTGCAGGCAAAAAAAACCGGTACAACAAACGAAGAATTCTTTGAAGCATTCTCGGTTGCACTGATCGTCGGCGGCTCTATCGTCATACCGCACCTCCGGCGGGCGGCGGCGTTTCTGGAAGAGGTGCAGGATGGGGAATAAAAACACTTCCTCTTCAGAGTTTATCAAAGGCGAAAAAATCTATCTCCGCGCATATAAACCCGGCGATGAAGAGGTGGTCGCACGAATCGAGAACCACCCCGATCCCCGGCAGACATTGTTCTATGCCTTCCCGACAACGCTTGAACAGCAACGTGAGAAGATCAGCAAACTGATTGACGACTATGCATCCATCCACTTTACAATATGCAGAAACGAAGACGACGAGCCGATCGGACAAACTGCACTGGTGCGCATCGACTGGGTCGGACGAATGGCTATTTATTATATTGGTATTGCGGATAAAATTAACTGGAACAAGGGATACGGGAAAGAGACCACAGCGCTTATGCTTGAATACGCATTCAATACACTCAATCTGAACCGCATACAACTTCACGTAGCGGTTGAGAATGAAGCTGCGGTCAATGTGTATAAAAAAACGGGATTTACGGTAGAAGGAACGCTTCGCGAGGCAATGTATCATGAAGGCAGATATTGCGATTTTTATGTTATGGGGATATTGAGGAAAGACTGGATAAAATAGTTACAATGCAGCCATTAACAGGCATTTCAATAACCATAATGTTTCTCACAATCCTTCTCATTGCGGAAGCGCGGAGCTCACGGATTTGGATCCGGATCGCCAAACCTTTCGCTTCATCCGGATTTATTATCGCTGCCATTGGATTCGGCGCGATGGATTCGCTGTACGGCCAATTGATTTTTATCGCCCTGTTGTTCTCATTCGCCGGAGATCTTCTCCTCATTCCGAAAAGTAAAAAAATATTTATCGCCGGCATTATGAGTTTTTCTCTCGCCCATATTGCTTTTGCTGCTGCCTTTATAATGCCCGGCGTCAGCATCGCGGCTGTCGTCATCGGAACTGTTATTGTTGCGGGCATATTCATCATTATCGGAAGATGGCTTTCGCCGCATCTCCCGGCGAATATGCGAACGCCGGTCCGGTCGTATCTTGTGATTATCGGTGCTATGGCATCGATCGCAACGGGATGTGCGTTTGGTGAGGGACCGGCAACCGTTCTAATCGGCGCCGCTCTGTTTGTAGTTTCAGATATTGCCGTTGCCAGAAACCGGTTCGTTTCCCCGGGTTTTGTGAATAAGATATGGGGTTTGCCTCTGTATTACTCCGCTCAACTTATTCTGGCATCGACGGTTGGTCAGGTGTGAATAAAACGAAGGCTGTTCTTGAAGTATGAACGCTTTATCTCACCACCATCATTGTCTTCGTTTCCACATACTCACCTGCTTGCATCGTGTAGTAGTAAACTCCGCTTGCTAAATGTGATGCATCGATATCGATACTATATGTACCTGGAGATTTATACTCGTCGAGTATCCGTTTCACTTTCATGCCGAGAATATTATGGAGCGTAAGTGTGACAGTGTCGGATTCCGGAATCGAAAATGAAACGGTTGTGACGGGATTGAACGGATTCGGATAATTTTGTTCGAGTGAGTAAGCTTCGATATTAGACTTATTTTTCACGCTGACTACCGGTGTAAACTCGAAATCCGCCACGTGCGGCAGATGATCCGATGCGGTTCGTGTATCGCCGTATTGCAAGCCGTATTTCTGCCTATGTTCAGGCGACATCTCTTCCACCTGCAGCGTATAGTGATTCTTGAGCGATAAAACACTATTCGTATAAAAAATATAATCGAGCTTGCCGGGACTGAATGTACTGTTATCGTTTCGCCACGTGTAATGCATTCGTTTTTCCGTCTGCCTGGCGCGAACGCGCTCCATACCCGTGCCATCCCAATCGGGAATGTCGTTTTCTATTGCTTCAAGCTGTCCCCGGCTGCCGACAAGATTAAAGTCGCCGGCAAGCACTATCGGTGTTCCCTCTTCAATATATAATGAACCGCCCGGCTGTCGTGCATTGTCTAAAAATCTTGTCAAACCGGCTATCTCCAACCAACGATTATCCTCGCCTCTCGATCCGGCACGTAAATGAACGTTCACAAATAAAATTTTCGTATCCAATTTCTCCCGGGCATCGATTAATGTGACCGTCAACCGATGTTCGCTGCTCCATTCGTTATCTTTCCATATAAATATTTGCCATGCATCCAGTATCGGGAAACGGCTGACGGTAACATTTCCCCTGTCCTTCTTTACCGCGTGCCATTCATATTTATCGCCGCCTGGATACAATTCCTCCACACGTTGAGATGTTTGGACGGCATTGTGGTCCCATATCTCCTGAAATGCAATGATATCGGGTTGCAATGCGTTCAGTATTCTCCGGTATTGATCGGTATAGGTGGTTATAAATAATTTATCGTCCCAGGCATTAAACGCAAGCACGCGCAAATCGTTCTCATCGTATCGCTCAAGCGGAATCGGTTCGGGAGGTGCGACAGGTTCCGGATCGAATACGTACGTTCCCGCTGCATACGAATCATTACCTTCTTCTTCGATGCGAAGGTAAATCCCGACGGTGTCCGATTGAAAGAGTGAAACAGAACTTCCCGGCGTTTCATCGCGACCGATTGCTATTTCGAATGCTGTTGATGTGATCGTCGGCGCGGTTCTCAGGCGTATATGGTGGAATCGTATATCGTACACCGACGTGCCGGTGTAAAATCTCCCCCTGCGCTCACCGAACTCCCAGCGGAGTTCCGCCCCGATATTATTTGAATCGTATCCCGTTGCGCTGTCGTTGTCTGTATTCAGATAAAGAACAACCGGATTGTTTTCAAGCAATGTAATCTCACGATCAAGCTCGAAATATAAGAATAAAAACCAGTCGTCGTTTGCAGCCCGCAATCGCCGAATGTGCATATCTTGTGGCGCTGTTGCTGCATCATCTATATCGAATAAAACTGCCGCATCCACCCAGTCGTTGAATTCTCCGTCGAGTGTTATCGGCAGGGATTGGGACGTGAGCTGGTTCGGGGTGAGAAACAACAAAATTACTAAAAAATATTTTTGCATCACGTTATATTTTATGAATGAAAAAAACGGGAAGCGTTATAACACAACACTTCCCGTTTTTTAAGAATACCGGAAAAAGCAATACGATTAATCGTACTCGCTCGCCTTTTTACAATCCTTATCGGTTTTACCGGCAAGTTCTTCCTTTTTCTCGGTAATGTTTTCACATTCCGGCGCTTTATCTGCATTGAGCTGGATATCGTCTTTCCATCGCTCAGGCACTTCATCTTCCGGAAAGATTGCTTCAATCGGACATTCCGGCACACACGCATCGCAATCGATGCATTCATCGGGATGAATATAGAGCGTGTGCTCATCTTCATAAAAACAGTCCACCGGGCAGCCCTCTACACAATCCGTATATTTGCAGTCATAGCACACCGAGGTTACGACGTATGCCATAATTTCCTCCTTTGTGTTGATAGAGTATTGAAGTTATAATATCTGATGAGTTTCTTTATTTTTCGTCGATACGGTAATAATAATCGTTATTATCGATTGTCTAACGGTTCAAGATACTCATAAATAAGTATGCTTTATTATAATAAAAATAGTTATTTATGTCAATGAAATTCTTGCATTTATTTCAATGCTTTACTACATTTTTATATGCTTCATTATGCTAAAGCCGGTTCCATTACAATATCGGTCAGCCGCATTTCGCTGCCGGCTCAATCATCGTATAAATCGAGATGATGCATGGGTAAACTGCAACTTGATGAAATTCGCAACATTTTTACATCTTCGAAAGATTTTAACCAGATATTCGATGCATTTGAAGCGGCGATAAACAGCAAAAATGACGACATCGAACTGTATCGACAACTTTTCTGGAATAAGGCGCTTACCCCCGATGAACTATGCCTTTTCGGCGAAAAGCTTGCCACAGATTTCCCGCACATCGCTTACGATGTATATATGTGGCTGGCAAATGTTTTTGAACTGACTTTCTTTCAATACGATAACTACGAACTTGCCCTGGCCTATTACCGGAAAGCTGCCGACGTGAAACCAAACGAACCCGATCCCTATCTGGACGCGTGCGACTGTTACGAGCCGGATTTAAATATACCGCCGGCAGATCAACTGATCGAGTTTTGTAAGAAAGGGGTCGATCACGTTCTCAAACCGAAAGCACTATACCTGCGTCTTGCCCGGTTATATAGTATCATCGGCGATGAGGATCAAAGTTTATATTACCAGACAAAGGCAGGTGAATCGGGAAGCAGTAAACCCCATTAGCAAATGAATATGGCATCAATTAATGACGCCATTCAAAATGCCGCCGGTAGTAAAACAGAAATGCATCGATCAACTCCGACCGTGTATAATTAGTAACGTCATGCTCAACCTGCCGTTCCTTTACTTCTTTCAAATGTACGATTGCCCGGTACGTTTGTCCCGATTCGTCACGGATCGGCATGACCGGAAACATAAACTTCCGTTCACCGTACGGTTTTATTTTCACACCGAAGTAGAACTCCTCTTTTCCCTTATGCATTACCCGTATCACCGCCGAATTTTTTCCGGTCTGGATTTCAACATCCCGGTCGTATTCACCGAGCGCTTCCGCAATTTCTTCAAAAGCAGGTTCGACTACTTCGGTTACAAATTGCTTTAACCGGAGCTTCTCTTTGCGCTCTTCCTGTTTCTTCTTGAAACGATCCCTGTATTCATCGCTGAATAAATGCTCGAGTGTTCGTTTCCAATCACTCATAATGATTCCTCCGAACTTTCGAAATACTCTGTTATTTTGATTTTTCCTTCCGTTGTTCCGGTTTCCGCGCGGGAAAATATCTTCGTGTTGTCATCATATCTTCACGTTCCCGGCTCATAGCTTTAACCAGACTCACACACATGAATAAGAGCACCACCGTAAACGGAAGACCGGTTGTAATTGATGCTGTTTGCAGCGCTGCCAATCCGCCTGCAAGCAGCAACACAGCCGCTACGGCGCCCTCGCCTAATGCCCAGAATATTCGTTGACTCAACGGCGGATTGGGGTTTCCATTGGACGCAAGCATACCGATAACAAGGGAGCCGGAGTCGGACGATGTAACAAAGAAAGAAACGATTATCAGGACACTGAGCAGCGACAAGACTTCCGCTACCGGAAGATTTTGCAGCATAAGAAAAAGCATCTGCTCGGTGGTTCCGCCGGAAATACCGCCGTCGCCGAAGATCTCCATATGTAACCCGGTATTCCCGAATACCGTCAGCCAGATAAACGTAAACCCGGTGGGAGCCAACAACACACCCGCAATAAATTCACGCACCGTTCTCCCCCGCGAGACCCGCGCTATAAAGGTTCCGACAAACGGCGACCATGCAATCCACCATCCCCAGTAAAAAAGTGTCCAGGCGCCTAACCATTCGGTCCCTTCGTATGAATTTAACCAAAAAGTGGTCTCGACCAGATTCTGTAAATAAAATCCGGTATTCTCTATCATCGAATTCAAGATGAAGATAGTCGGACCGGCAATAAATACAAACCCGATAATGGATATCGCGACGATCATATTAAAATTACTCAACCGGCGAATTCCTTTATCGAGTCCGAGTGCAACCGAGCCGGTTGCTATAATTGTTATAATTACAATCAATATAATCTGCAGCGTCGTGGAAAAGTCGATATTGAAAAGAAAATTCAATCCCGCATTGATCTGTAATACCCCGACGCCCAGGGACGTTGCAACACCGAACATCGTTCCGAAGATGGCAAGGATATCGACGATGTTGCCGATTGGACCGTTAATCCTTTCACCCAGTAAGGGATAAAATGCCGAACGGATAGAAAGCGGAAGGTTGTGGCGGAATGAAAAATACGCTAACGACAATCCGACAACTATATATATCGCCCACGCATGAAATCCCCAGTGAAAGAACGTTAATTTCATGGCTTCTTTTGCCGCTTCAATGGATTCTCCATCCATCGTGGGCGGAGCGAGATAATGATACATCGGTTCCGCAACGCCGAAGAATACCAACCCGATGCCCATTCCCGCACTGAACAGCATGGCGAACCAGCTCGCATAGCTGTAATCAGGTTCGGAATCATCAGGGCCTAATTTAAACGAGCTATACGGGCTAAAAAACAGAAATATAACAAAAACAAAAAAGAAGGCAACTGCAAGAATATAAAACCAGCCGAAGGTTGTTACAATAAAATTCTGGATCGTATCGAATACGTTTCCCGTCGTCTCCGTAAAGAAGACGCCGAAGAACAGAAATAATCCGATAACAACAATTGATATAAAGAAAACGTATGGATTTAAATCCGACAGGAATCGCATCTGGTCATGCTTTCATATTTTCAATGATAACAGTAAAACCTCTAAAATACATCAACTTTGCGGCATGCAAAGCGATTTAATAAACAACTTGATAACCGGGGTGGAGACCGACGGCGGCTGCATTTACTCTTTATCAAGTCTCCATTTTATGAATTCTTGAAAGGTTTATTGCGGTTTTTTAATTTGTCCAAAGCCCGCTGTAATTCGATCCAGAATAACGGCAAGAATTACCACTGCCAACCCGGCTTCGAATCCCTGCCCGACCTCCAACCGCTGAATTCCGCGCAATACCTCGGCGCCAAGTCCGCCGGCGCCGATCATAGCCGCAATGACTACCATTGATAAACCGAGCATAATCGATTGATTGACGCCTGCCATCACAGTCGGAAGAGCAACAGGCATTTGCACTTTAAATAATTTTTGTGCGCGTGTTGCCCCGAATGCATCGCTCGCTTCAATCAGTTCTTTTGGAACCTGTCGAATCCCCAAATTCGTTAGACGAATAAGCGGCGGAATTGCAAACACAAACGTTGCGATCACCCCCGGCACTAATCCCAATCCAAAAAACATAATCGCGGGAATGAGATATACAAATGCGGGCATAGTTTGCATAAAATCGAGAAGGGGGCGAATAATTCCGTTAAATCGATCGCTTCCGGCAGCGAATATTCCCAGCGGAAGGCCGAATGCAATGACAAAGACTTCTGCGGAAAGCACCAATGCAAGGGTCTCGTTGAACGCCACCCACAGACCGATATTCTCCACGATAAATAACCCGGCTACGGCGACTCCTGCCGTTGCCCATCCTGCCATACGATAGGTAATTAATCCGAGCACAACGATAAGCACCAACGGATGAAGTGTTAAAAGACCGTCTTTAAAATTGTCGACAAGAAATAATACAAGATTGCTGATTGAGTCGAATACAACACTGAATTGTGTCGAGAGATAATCAACAGCAGCCGAAATCCAATCACGTATCGGGATCCGAAACGGAAACATCTTACTTCTCCTTTAGTTTACGAAACTTTTTCTTCTGTACCGGTTTGTTCGGTGTAACCATTGTCTTCGGGTTTATATCCCTTTGACAGCGCAGCTATAATGGCGCCGCGCACGATAACACCGAGTAGTTTATTATTGTCATTTACTACCGCAATCGGTCCTGTCGATTCCGAATAAAGGTTGATCACTTCGGTAAGATGAGTATCGGGATGTACAGTCTCGGGTGAATGAATCAGCGAATGATGCGGTTTCTTTTTTTCATCTACCGATTCTTTTTTTACCTCTTCCGCGACTTCGCCGGCTTTCAGGTAGCCGTGTAATATTCTCTGTGAATCGACAAGAAGCATGCTTGATAATCCCGCGCGACGGATTCTATGCAAAATCGTATGCAGCCCGTCGTTCACGTGTGCAGTTGCTTTCACCGGCTGCATAATGGTGCCTGCGGTAAACACCCCGGTTCGGTCGAGTCCTTCAACAAATGCGGTCACATAATCGTCCACCGGATTAGTAATTATCTCTTCGGCTGTTCCCATCTGCACCATCACCCCGTCTTTTAATATCGCAATACGATCTCCGAGTTTAAATGCTTCATCGAGATCGTGCGTTACGAAGACGATAGTTTTTTTCATCCGCGATTGCAGTTCAAGCAACTCATCCTGCATTTCGCGGCGAATGAGCGGATCGAGAGCGCTGAATGCTTCATCCATCAGTAATATATCCGCATCGACTGCCAAACCGCGCGCAAGACCGACACGCTGCTGCATACCGCCCGACAACTCGCTCGGGAAACTGTTTTCATATCCTTGCAAACCGACAATCTCAATGACTTCCTGCGCCCGCTTTCTCCGTTTTTCTTTATCAACGCCATGTATCTCAAGTCCAAATTCAACGTTTCCCATTACCGTACGATGCGGTAGGATGGCAAAATTCTGAAAGACCATGCCGCTGAATGCTTTTCGCCGGAAATGGATCAACTCGTTATGGTCCATCTTGGTAATATCTTTCCCGTCGATTATAATCTCGCCGCGCGTCGGTTCGTGCAGGCGATTAAGCAACCGTTGGAGCGTGGATTTTCCGCTTCCCGATAATCCCATAATGACAAAGACTTCACCTTTTTCTATTTCAATTGAGATATCGTAAACACCGACCACAAGTCCGGTTTTTGCCTGTACTTCGTTTTTTGGAATTCCTTGCTCGAGCATCTTGAACGCCCGCTCCGGTTTCGGACCGAATATCTTTGAAACATTTTTAATTTCTATTTTGCTCATATATTTTTCGTACAGTTCTACCGAATTATACAATATAAAGAGAGCGGGGTGTTCTCCCCGCTCTCCCGTAGAAATGATTTACGGCAACCAGGCCTCAACCTTATCTCGATTATCTGCAATCCATGCTCGCGCCGCGTCAAACGGCTCTACACCATCTTCGACCATGATCATAACTTCCCCCATATCCTCTGCATCCCAATAGAAGTTATTAAGAAATGCAAAAGCTTCGGGCGCTTTTTCATCAAGATCGGGCGTCACGACGGTATGGATAGATTCTGCAGCGCCGAATACACCGAGGGGATCTTCAAGAAACTTCAGATCGTATGCGGCAAATTTCCAGTGGGGTATCCAACCGGCTACAATAATCCACTCTTCACGATCATACGCCCGGTCAAGCGCCGCTGTCATCGCAGCATCCGAACCTTCAACCAGGTTAAAGTTAAGATCGTATTCCTCAACAGCGCGGTCGCTTGCACGCATAAGTCCCGCACCGGGATCGATTCCGATAACCTCGCCGCCGAACTCATCGACGTAATCGTTGAGTTCATCGATACTGTTTACCGTTACGTATTGTGGAACGACCCAGCCGATTTTTGCGCCGTCAAGGTTCGGCCCGAGATCGACGACCTGATCCTGCGTTTGTTCGAGATACGCTTCGTGCGTCGCGGGCAGCCATGCCGCTACGATCGCATCAAAGTCGCCGCGGGCAAGACCGGTCCACATTGGACCCGCATCGACCGAAGTGAGTCGTACGTTGTATCCAAGCTCATCTTCGAGAATAGCAGCTACGACGTGAGTAGATGCAATTTCCGAATCCCAGAGAACATATCCGAGATGGATTTCTTCTTCAGCGGGTGCGCACGAGTTGAGACCGAACATAAGTGCAAAGACAAGCACTAATCCGATCATTGCCGTGTTCAGTGAGAATATATTGCTGTTAATCATAATGATCCTCCATTATTGTGGTACATGATGAAGCTGTTTCTGTTTCATTGATTGATGTTGCGTTCACTTAGAAATAAAAACCGATGTTTATGTTGAAACGAATATTATATTCCGAATCGCCAAGTCCGAGATCTTCGTGCCCGGGTCCTACTCCGACTCCGAATGCATCTGTAAGCCATGGTTGATTAATTCCCTGAGCTATATCGAAATAGGTAAATACCGGCCCGGCAGATACCAGAACCCCCGTGATGTTTTGCACGGTATATTGAAAATTATTTGCCAGTGTGAGTGTTTCTCCGCTTGCAAGTCGCGTGGTTCCCTCACCCACCTGATTTTCCATGTAACTGAAATCGTTATAGAACATCAGGTTAGTGATTGGACCCCAATCAACATCATGCGAGTAGGAAATACCGAGCGTAGCAATCCACGCTTCTGTGGATACTTCATAGGGAATGCCATAGGCGCCCATAAAGACAGTAGTTATTTCGTTGCCACCATCATCGTAGGCATCCATACTGTAGTAGAGAAATTGCGGAAGGATTCCCAAATTACCGAAAGATAATCTGGCATGCGCCGCAACCGCATATCTGCTATCGAATTGATCCAATGCCTGACTGTAAAGTTGTCCCCATTGGACGGATGCACCAATCTCGCCGCCATCAAACTGGTAGGCGCCGCGGATATTTAATTGATTCCTCTCGGTGAGAGATGCGTTTCCTGCGGGTATTACATCGTACGAGTAACGCCCCGCACCGCCGAAGCCAAAGTTGGATTCACCTCCAAAAGACGGTCCTTCCGGTTCGGGTTGAAAGAAATAGGCAAAATCCCACTGAAAATTACTGGAATGATGGGTTACTTTTATACCCATATCATGGTCATCTTCCAATCCAACATAGTAAGGAAGACTGAACCACCAGTTGTGCGAATTATACTGGAGATTGCCAAATGGCGTTTGGGTTACCCCAATTTGCATTTGTGTAGATTCAGAAAAATCATATTGAAGCCAACCTTGTTTGATGAAGTGCGTACCGAAGGTTGGATAAAACCGATATTCAAAATTTAAACCGATGCCTCCGGGGTTATCATACACTACATTCACCCGCCACGTATCCCATGTGAATTGTGAACTATTTGCATCGATATCACTTTCATAATTTGCTAACAATAGATTGTACCTAACAGCTCCGCCAAAATGTAAGGATGAGCCTCCCTCCTCTGCCAATGCAACACCGGAAATACCTCCCGTGTTCATAATAAAAAGTGTGATTACAAAGACCATTGTCCGCTGTAGTAACTGCATTCTTCTATCTCCTTGATTATTCCTTGATCATTCATGGATTATGTGACCACCCGGCACGTTTAATTATCAGGTGGTTTTAGACAAAACTAATACACACAAAAATTGCTTTAACCGGTTCAAACTTCAATCGATGACGATCCGGAGTTGCAAATCGTGTCTATCGATATAAAATTATCGTACAGATTAATTATGATGGGCGTATTAATAATAAGGTAGTTTGCCCGTAAATGAAACAAACTATTAAAAAGGAGTTAATAGTAAAAATTGTCTCACGAATATCCTTGATTTAAAATTCAACATGTTATGACTTATATACTTACAGTATATAAGATGAAGACAGGTAAAAAGCGTTGTAAATGATGACTGGATAAATATAATATCAAATCAGAATATATAAACTAACAAAATATTAATAAAAGTCAAACTTTTTTAACCAAAAAACCTGTGTAAAATTTTCAAATTTTCATATAAATGCAATAAAAACAACACTTAAGAAAATTTAGTAAAATTTGCTTTCTACTAAAGGTTTCACTAAATTTAAGGTTCATCATGTTTTGAGAATATTCGTGCACATTAATGAAAAACATTGTAATACTCGGATCGACCGGTTCAATAGGACAAAGTAGTCTTGATGTTATATCGCGGTTTCCGGAGCGGTATCGCGCTTCATACCTGGTCGCTCACAAAAATATCGACCTTTTACAACAGCAAATCGATATGTACAACCCGAAAGGGGTAGCAGTTATTGACGAATGCGCCGGTTCGGTATTACGGAAATTAACGAACGGAAGCATCGAAATTCTCACCGGACCGGATTTCATGGAAGAACTTGTACAACGTGATGATATAGATATCGTTATAAGTTCACTTGTGGGATTTGCCGGATTAAGACCGACCATAAAAGCCATTGAAGCCGGTAAAACAATCGCGCTCGCCAATAAAGAGACACTTGTCGTAGCCGGCGAGATGATAATGGATCTGGCGAGAAAAAACAATGTCTCAATTGTGCCGGTTGATAGTGAACATAGTGCAATTTTACAATGTTTAGTAGGTGAAGACCTTACGTCGGTTGCAAAGGTAATTCTGACCGCTTCCGGAGGACCGTTTCTCAATACATCGATTGAAACGTTAAAAACGGTCACCGTTGATGAGGCGCTGAATCATCCGAACTGGCGGATGGGAAACAAAATTACTATTGATTCGGCGACATTAATGAATAAGGGTCTTGAGGTGATTGAAGCACATCACCTTTTTGGACTGCCGCCGGATAAAATCGAGGTAGTGATCCATCCTCAGTCTATCATCCATTCGATGGTCGAGTTTATTGACGGATCGGTAAAGGCGCAACTGGGAGTCCCGGATATGAAAATCCCGATCCAGTATGCGTTGACTTACCCCGAACGGTCAAATTCAAATTTTGAGCGGGTCGATTTCAGAAAAACCGGAATGATGGAATTCCGGGAGCCGGATCCCGAACAGTTTCCGTGCCTGCGGCTTGCCATTGAAGCGTTACAAAAAGGCGGGACGATGCCTACGGTGTTAAACGCTGCGAACGAAATCGCCGTACAAGCATTTTTAAACAATGAAATATCGTTTATGCAAATATCCGGGTGTATCGAGCGGGTCATGAGCGATCATACAACTATTATGAACCCGCCGTTAGACGTTATTGAAGCAACTGATCGGGAAACAAGAAAACAAACCCGATCTTTTATTGAGTCGATTGATTAATTTTGTAATTTGATTAGGGAGTATTTAATTTTATGGATGTAATGACCACGATTTTTTATTTTCTTGTTACCATCGGTATTCTCATTTTCGTTCATGAGCTTGGACATTTTTTAGCAGCCAAATTATCCGGGATGCGCGTCGAAAAATTTTCTATCGGTTTTCCTCCCAAACTTGTCAGCAAGAAAATCGGCGAAACCGAATATACGCTCGCACTGATTCCACTGGGGGGATACGTAAAGATCAGCGGAATGGTGGATGAAAGCATGGATACCGAATTTCAGAAACACGAACCGAAACCGTGGGAATATCGTGCAAAACCGTTATATAAACGAATGTTCGTCATCAGTGCAGGAGTTTTGATGAACGTCGCACTCGCCGTTTTGATATTCTGGGGCATCAATTTTACGCAGGGGAAATATGTCGTAGACACAACCGAAATCGGTCAGGTGGAACCCGGTTCTCCGGCATATATCGCAGGACTACAACCAAACGACAAAATAATTGAAATTAACAATAAAAATGTCGAACACTGGGGGGAGATATCCCGGATCATTAATGCAGAAGCGCTCGGGCGGAGCATTTCATTTGTTGTCGAACGCGACGGCGTACATAAGACACTATCACTTCCGGCTCAGGATAATATTTCCTCACCCCAGGAACAATTCGGTATTGTGCAACAGCACCTCCATGCAGTCGTAACACAGGTAATGTCCGGTTCGCCAGCCGAGGAACTCGGTATGCAAGCAGGCGACCGGTTTATTGCAATAAACGGCGAACCGATCACCGACGAGCAACAGGTTATCGAAATCATATCTGCACATCCGGCAACTGAAGTAAGCATTGAATGGGAACGAAACGGTGAAACCCTTCAGGGATCTGTTATTCCGACCGATGAAGGGCGAATCGGCGTTGGAATCGGACGCGGCCCGGTTCGTCATATCCAGTACGGCATAATTAGTGCACTCCCGGCAGGAATACGGGATATGTTTGAAATGCTCGGCTTATTGCTCCGATCCCTCTGGTTTATGGTTACCGGGACATTATCATTTAGTGAAAATGTAGGCGGTCCTATAATGATTGCAAAGCTCGCCTCGGACACGGCGGAAGCGGGCATCATTACTTTTCTCTCTTTTCTCGGTTTGTTAAGCATAACGCTTGCGTTTATTAATATCTTACCATTTCCGGTGCTGGACGGCGGTCATTTAATGTTTCTTGTGTATGAGATGATTTTCCGGCGCGAAGTACCCGCAAAAGTACAAATTGCTCTTCAACAAATTGGTTTTGTACTTATTATCGCACTTATGGCATTTGTCATATATAATGACATAATGCGTTTGTGACGGTAATCATTGTAAAATGTACAAATATCTATTTGAGAGAATAACTACTTCAATTATAATTTTTTAGCCCTTTTTATTTTTTGTCATATTCGACCAAATTTACCTCTCTTTGGTTCAATAAAAACATCCGATCTCTGGCATCATATTTGACGTAAAGGTAGATACAGTGACGGGTATCACATTATTTATGTAACCCGAACACGCGCAAAGAAATAATATCGAACTTTACGTTACAGTATGATCGATGAACCAGAGGAGACTTAAAATAAAAGGTGGAAAAGAGTGGCTGCTTCGATTCGGAATCGGGATCGGAATCGGCGCGCTTGTGGTAATATTCGTTCAGGATAGTTTCGTACAGATCGGGTTATTCGAAAAATTGCACCACGCGTCGATCGACCGGCGGTTCGAGCAGCGGGGACCGCTTGCTGCTGACGGAACCGAGCTTGACGTTGTAATCGTCGGAATTACGCGAGAAAGTTTCCGGGCGGCGCCTGATCCATATCCTTTTCCCCGGGAGTATTATGCGCGTGCAATTCGTAACCTCAACAAACTCGGTGCACGAGTTATCGGAATCGACCTACTTTTTGATATGCCGTCATATCAAGCCCCTGAACAGGATAAAATGCTGTATGATAAAATTAAGCAAGCGGAAAATGTCGTTCTTTCGGGAACGTTTCAGGGAGTTGAACGACGCGGCAGTACAAATACAGTCTTTTTGCCGGAAGACGACGATACCTTCGGCAATGTATTCTTCACAGCAGACAGTTCAATCGGCTTTGTGCAAATGAGGAGGGATTCCGACGGAGTAATCCGCCGCTACCCAATTGCGATACTGGCGAACGGCGGTGCGAGGTTGCTCCCATCATTCAGTACGGCAATCTTGAACAGATATGACGGCCGGAGGGCGTTGGCTCAACCATATATTGATAAAAATCAATTTCTACTCGGAAATCGTACCATCCCCCGCGTTGCAGAGACAACATATATTAACTATTACGGACCTTCGGGCACATTTACTCAATTCGATATTATCCAGTTCATAAACGATGAAACGTTTAACACCCCCGGCGAGTCAACTCCCGGAATAAATCCCGACATTTTCGATGAATTTATCGAGACTAATCCATTTAAAAACAAAGTCGTACTGATCGGTCCGGTATATCCCGAGTCACAGGATTTGCATTCAACGCCGGTGAATCATACCGATACACGTGCTCTCAACCAGATGTACGGCATTGAGATACATGCCAATATGATACAGGCCATGATAGACGATGATTATCTGAGAACAACCACGAGAACAACGGATGCTTTATTGGTCATCATAACGGCGTGGATAATATTTATGCTGACCTCGATTATAAGGGCGATTAAATACCGTAATCGGTACCCTCTGGAAATAGTTACATTGGCGATAGCCGGTGGGGCGATCTATTTCGTTATTAACATCGGGGATTGGTTCTTTAGTAACGGCGGCGTCATTATTCCAATCGCCGGGCCTGTTGCTTCGATCGTCTTCGGGTACTTTGGTTCGGCTGTTCATCAATATGTAAGTGAACGGCGTCAGAAAGTGATAATCAAATCGATATTCAGTCACTACGTGAGTCCGGAAATAATGAATGAATTGCTTAACGATCCGGAACAACTTCGGCTTGGCGGCGAGAAAAAAGAACTCACCGTCCTCTTTAGTGATATTGCAGGATTTACTTCTCTATCCGAAGTGGTCTCGCCTGAAGTTCTTGCAGAGTTATTGAACAAGCATCTCGATTCTATGGCTAAAATTATTATAAATAATTATGGGACACTGGACAAGTATGAAGGCGATGCAATTATGGCATTCTGGGGCGCACCTATAAAATTGAAGGATCATGCCCTATTGGCGTGTATATCCGCTCTCCAGATGCAACGAACCCTGGATGAACTTCGGAAGAATGATTCTAATAAATTGCCGATACATATGCGCATTGGCATAAACACCGGAGAAATGATCGTCGGCAACTTCGGAGGCAAGGACCGGTTTGATTATACGGTAATCGGCGATGCAGTTAACATCGGCGCACGTTTTGAATCGGTTAATAAAAACTATGGCACGAATATCATTATTGGTGAAAACACGTACAAATATGTACAAGACCTGGTGATCGCTCGTAAGCTCGATACGATTATCGTAAAAGGAAAAACGAAACCGACAACTATTTATGAACTTATTGGTATGTGTGACGACAATTTAGCCGACGATGAACACACAAAAGTCAAACTTTATAACGACGGAATAAAATTATATCCTAAAAGACGTTGGAAAGAAGCAGTTGATCATTTCAACGAAATGACGCGTCTCTATCCCGAAGACACTCCGAGTAGAATTTACCTCGAACGATCTAAATTCTTTCTTTTGAATCCTCCACCCGACGACTGGACAGGCATTACCGTTCTCGAGTCTAAATAATCACTGTACGTACATCTTCTCACCGGCGCGAATAGCCACCTGTAAATGGTTCTCCTTCGGGGGGATCGGGCAGCTATAAATTTCGTTATACACGCAATACGGATTATATGCATCGTTAAAATCTATGAGAACGACGCCGGGGATTTCTTCCGTCACATCCATATATCGTCCGCCTTGATATGTTTCCGTCCCGGATGTTGCATCTTTAAACGGTATAAATAAGTACTCCTCGAGCTCAGTTCCTTGATGTCTGGTAAATTTATATGCATGGAGATGCGCATCCTGATCGTCGATCGCAAACTCAATGTAACCGTATCGGATCGCCTCCCGGAAATCGCCGGTTGTTGTTCCGATTGTAATTATTTCCGGATCGCTGTATTTATGCAGGCGTGCTCTGAAAACAAAATCTAAATCGACCGGATAATAATCCAGATCGGTAAATGTATCCCGTTCATCTTTTTTAAGCGGTGAATTGGGACTTTCCACCATCCAGATATTCTTGTGATGCCGAAGCCCGTTTATGCTGTCTACATATACGTGTTCCTCTTCCGGCGTTTCGAACACCTGTTGTGCAAGTGTATTTCGTATCTCCCGTTCCTGCGGATCTTCACCGCACCCTGCAATAAAAACGGTTAATAAAAATATTAAACTGATAACGAATACCGAATTTTCTTTTGTCATGCTTGAAATCCTGTAGTTAATCCGATTTTCTTGCGTATCGGTCTTCCGAAAGCGTTATACGCAATGATATGCGATGAGTGTTGCCAAGCTGACCGGCGCCGTCGAATTGAGCAAATGAATAATCGATATCCATTTTAGGTAAGTGTATTCCGGCGCCGAGGGTTAAGTTTCCGATATCATTATATCCCGCACGTAAGGCAAACAAATTCCGGACACTGTATTCCATTCCTGCATGAAAATCGACACTTACCGGACCGAAACTCATGTTTGAAGCAAAGCTTCGATTTTCAAATCGAAGATCGAAATCGATAACCGGGATAAAGGCGCCGCCGAATGCATCAAACATATACCCGCTCCCTACCTTCAGCGTCGGTGAAATAAGATCATTGGTACCGGTATTCCATGCAACGAGGGTTGTTGTTATATCCTGAGCGTTAATTCCGAGAAACAGATTACCGACCGGATTATACATTAGCCCGACATCAAATCCGATTCCGCTTGCATGATATTCAATGAAATCTCTGCGAATCAGTTTGATATTAAATCCATATGAGAGGCGTTGACTTCTCTGCTTACTATAGGTTAGATAAAGCACCCAATCAGCCCAACTATGTTCGGTTATTTTATCATAATCGAGTCGGGCGGCATCGTCCAGAATTCCTCCACCGGTATAATCGACAAGCGCATTACGCGTATCGTGAATACCGTCGATGCCAAGCCGCATAATACTGACTCCGATGCTTGCATTGGATCCATATGGAAGCGCAATGGCGCCGTAGTCGTAATTCATCAGACTACCGAAACGCTCATCGTGCATCAGAATAATTTCGGGATAAGTAATATGCGCAAGCCCCGCAGGATTCCAGTACCCGGCAGTAACATCGTTTGCGATCGCAACATAAGCGCTTCCCAAACCCAGCGCCCGACCGCCAACACCGATGGAAATAAACTCACCCGCATATTTACCGATTCCAAAACTGCCGGCGACGGCTGAGCCGGGGATTAATCCTGCCATAATAATCACAATTAAAAACTTTTTCACGTATCACACACCTCTTAATTTAGTTGACAATTTTTACCGTATTGCTGCCGGATTAAATAATTTACAAAAAAAGACTCTTTGTTCCAATATCATAGCATCCCGTTCCGTTTTCGTAAGAACCATTCGATACTGAAAAACAGTATCAATACCGCAAGAGCAGCAGGCAGATTCCAAATCTGATAATCCACCGATGCTGTTTCGATACGCGAATCATACGTATCTATCTCGCGCAATATTTCCTCAAGTATTTCCGGTTTTTCGGGGGAAACAAATGAACCGCCGGTTACGGAGGCAAGTTGTCTCATGACCTGTACATTCATTCTGGTGTCGCGGTATTCGAGATTCAACTCGCCCACAAAAAATCTTCCGTCATCTTTGCCGGCATCGACCCCCTCAAATTGAGCAATCCCTTCGTACTCATAATCTCCTTCGGGAAGAGGGTTTAATCTTCCTTCGTATCTGCCGTGTCCGCGCGGAGAGAGAATCGTTTCAGTAGTATATTCTTCAGAGCGGGCGGTAACGCGTACTTCAGCATTGGGAAGCGGCCTGAACTGCTCGTCATAAACCTGTCCGATAAACTCTATCGACTCACAGGTATGATATTGCTCTTTCGATGCGGTGATTCGAACCCGGTCCTCATCTTCATCCGTCGTAAGCCATTGTACAAGATTCAACATCAGATTATCATAGACTTCTACACCATCAACATTACCTCGCCCCATCATTCGCCATCTCCAGATGCCGTAGCCAAGCATCGCCGCGGATTTTCTGCCGCCGACGGAACGAATAACAAGAAACGGATCATCAAGCGGAGTATTTTGCAGCCAATGCGTCATAAGTTTTTGCGAGCCGGGTCGTACACCATACTGATTCATCGTTCTGTATATAGGAGGCAATGCATTCCATGCTATATCTGCCCGTTCTTCACCGAAACGGAACAATGAATGCGCCGCCTTCTCTTCGGGGACGCCGGCAAATGTCCGGCTTTCATCAAGCCGCCTTCGTTCTACTACAACCGGCAGCACCGCATCAATTCGTTGTGCATCGGATCTAATACTTTCCATAAATAACACCGGTTTGTTTTCTTCTTCAATGACTGAACGAACGGTATTCACAAAACCCGAAGTTGATTCGTTTGTGGGAAAACCGACAAGGATGATCACATCAGCTTCACGCAAGCGCCTTTCGGTAGGTTCCTCACCGAAAAATGATCCGTCAACATCCTGCACCGATAGCGTCACTTCTACTGCTTCATCGCTATCAAGCGTTCGACGGAGAAAAACTACGTCCTGTTTCGGCGCTCCTGCAAGTATGAAAACCTGCACCTTTCTGTCAATCACGCGTACGTAAAACGACTGTTGATTGTTTTCATAAGTTATCTCACCCGGTAACTCTTCCACGTTTACGGTATAACGCTTCGTCCCTTCTTCCTCCGGTCGAAAAGCAAACGACAATTCATATTCGGCCGTTCCCTCATCGAGCGTAATCATTTTCTCATCGATCATATCATTTTCATCAGAAAGCGTTACTGCTACACGTTCTCCGCCGAATCCCGAACTACGCACACGCACATCGACCGGAGCTTCCGTATCGAGATATGCAATTTCATTTGCAATAACACGGGAAATCAGCACATCCCGCTGCTCGAGCGAGTCACCGACACCGATTGTGTACAACGGCATCCCGAGTCGCTCCGCTTCATAAACCGGGCGCGGACCCACGTTGTAATTCCCATCGGATATCAGAACACCAATCTGTATATTTTCCCGATCCCGTATCTCGCGCAACTGCTTCATGGCAGCGTCGATGTTTGTGGCAGGCCCATCGAGCTGAAAGCTGTCGGGAGAAAATGTAGTAAGGATATCCGATTCGTCGGCAAACCGTAAGGCGGTTAGTTTATTCTGCCGGTCGAGACTGGAAAATACATCCTGCTTCAACAGTCGATCGACCGTTTCCGCGCGGTCGCCTGCACCGTCGATTAATTGCATACTTCTGGAATTATCAATCAGGATTGCAACACGGGGGGGTGTTTCGGTACGCGTCACTACGGTCAGTACGGGTTCAAAGAAAATCATCAGGATGGCAATGAGACCGGCCGTTCGTAAAAATATGAGGGTTGCTTTCAGTGCACCGGGAATCGGCGGAACTGTTACCCTGTAAATAAAATATGAAACTACCGCTATGATCAGCGCAATAAGTCCGAACAATACCGGATTGGTTTGCAGTGCAAGTGACAGATCTGGCATCTATTTAAACCGTTACCTTACTCTCGTTCAAGTTCTTGCAATAATTCAAAATATCTTCGTATCAATTGTTCATAGTCGCGTGAATATCCCTCGCGTACGGCGCGAAGCATATCCTCACGCAATCTGTCACGTCCCTCCTGTGTTGATAGGTCGATTTCCGGTGGACTATCTCTTAAAAACTGGTCGGCGAGGCGTCCTTCACGCCGTTCTTCGTAATCGCGTTCCCTGATTGATCGCTGTGCGTCGAGCAAGCGGCTCAGGATTCGTTCCTGGCGCTGAATGGTTTCGGGCTGCAGCTCATCTGCCGATAAACCGCTCACTACCTCGCGCATCTCCTGTTCTATTCTTTCAAGGTCGCCGAGAATCCTTTCACGCGTTCCGGTTTCCTGCATTTCGCGCTGTAGTTCTTCGAGCGATCTGCGAACAGATTCCTGTTCTGCAGCAAGTCGCGCCATCTGCGCCTGCTGCTCCATTGTCATCTGTCCGTCGCCAAGTTCTCCCGTATCGATATTGATCTGTTGCTGCTGTCCCGCCATATTCTGAAGCCGCTGCAAAAATCCCTGCATACCGCCCTGTCCTCCTCCCTGCATCATCGCCTGAAGCGATTGCTGCAGCATCAACGATGCTTCATTTAACGAACCCATTGCACCTTCCTGCCTCTGTGACGCCTGGTTACCGCTTCGCGCATCAAGCCGGTCAAGAGCTTGCTGCATTTGCTGGAACGATTGCCCGATCGCTCTGCCCATATCGGGTGTGATGGCAAATGTTTTTTGCGACAGAGCCACAAGGTCATCGACGACATTGCTGAGATCGGACATCACTTCGCTTTGCGACCGCGCGTTTTCACGGAACAACTGAGAATTCGGTTCGAGCGAGCGGGTATCGTCACGCAACTCTTCCTGCCGCTTTGATAGCTCGTTTATGTTCCGCAACGATCGGCGCATTTCGTTCACAATCTGACGCATCTGATCCTCAAGAAGCGACTGCTGCATCTGTGCAAGATTTTGTTGCATCTGGCTCAAATCTTGTCCGAGCTGCTGTTGTTGCTGTTGTGCTTGTTGCATATCGCCCTGTTGCATCTGCTGTTGCATCTGTTCAATCTGTTCCTGCATTTCGGCGGCGGTCATATCGTCCATGGTTTTTTGCAAATCGTCAAGCGGCATCTCGGTCGGGAATTCCTCCATCCGGCTTTGCAAATCGGCAAGCTCTTCCATCATACGATCAAGCTGCCGTTTCAGATCTTCAAGTTGTTGTCCCGACTTGCCGGTATCGGGGTCGGCATCATCCATACCCGCCATTTCCTCTTCAATCGCCTTCTGATCTTCGACCATTTGTTCCGCACGTTTGAGTAGTTCATCGGCTTTTTGCTCGATCTGCACCCGTTTTAACAGATTCAACGTTCGCTCAAGCGTTTGGCGGAACTTCTCCTCGTTGAACGTCATGTTTTGCATTGCCTCACGAAGTTCGTTCGGATCCATCTTATCTAAAGCTTCCTGCAGCTTTTCCATTGCCGCCTTAAATTCCGGATCGGTAAGCTGTTGGTATAATTCCTGCAGCTCAAGATATTTCTCCAGTGTTTCGGGTGAGAGCACATCATGGCGCTGCATTTCGTCGA
This sequence comes from Ignavibacteriales bacterium, assembly GCA_003567775.1. Lineage (GTDB taxonomy): Bacteria > Bacteroidota > Ignavibacteria > T3Sed10-11 > T3Sed10-11 > T3Sed10-11. The sequence goes on from PWYR01000143.1 coordinate 26,800, forward strand.
CCATCTCCTCCAGATCCTGTCCCATTTGTTCGAGACTTTGCTGCATCTCTTCATAACGGTCAAGCATATCCTTCATCCGTTGCTCACGTTCCCAGTTCATCTCATGCTGCGCAAGCTGTAGTTCTTTACGTACATCGTCGAGTTCACGCCGGAGTTTTTCGGCTTCCTCAACGGAGTACTCAAGATCTTCACGCGACTTCGATTGCTGTTTATCTATTTCAGCGAAAACCTCATCGAGCGAGGGGAGCCGGAAAATATACGTTTCGCTTTCACCGCGCTTCGGACCGCTGACGGTATCGTTATCGTATACAACAGCATAATAGCTAACCACGTCTTCCGGCGCTAAACTCATAATTTGCCGGACGTCCCATAGATACTCTATAATCTCGTCATTCGATGCACCGGATGGAATCGGGATTTCAATATATGTGTATTCCTCGTGCGGCCGCTCATATCGCGAGTATTGCAGACGGTAACCGAGTTGTAATCGGGTAAAACCGTAATCATCCCGGATACGGAACATCATCGGAAGCCGTAGATTTTCATCGATGTTTATGTCGCGTCCCGGCTCGACGATAGCAACGATAGGATATTCATCTTCTACCATTCGAACGGTATATTCTATCGGATTTTCATTGTGAATGCCGTCCGTATCCTCAAGTTCGATGTGATAGCTGTCGTCACGGCTAACCGTAAACCGTGCATACGCGTTCCTCCCGCCGATTTCCATTTCAACCGGATCGCGCTCCCGAAAGATAATCTTAGCACCGGTAAGTTCTTTGTTTGATGCAACTTCAATAGCGGCCCGTGTACCACGAATTGCGGTGATATTGCCGGTATTCTCATCGAGCGAGCGAGCCGGCATTGCAGTATATGATGGATAGTTCAGAGTAACCTGTAAATCCCGGATCGAAGGACGGTCGTGCACCGTGATGGTATGCTGCTTCGTTTTTTGATCTTCGCGGGCTGCATAATATTCGGTTGTGCGGCGCAGTTGACTTATTGAATGAGTAAATGTTGATCCGTATTTTTTATTGATCACAAACTTCTCGAAATCAACCTGACCTTCCTGGCGTGTAAAAAGTAAGACCTCCGGCTGCGGCTCTCCTTTGACATGTACAAGAATGGTGACGCTGTCGCCGCGCACCGCTTCGATATCGCCCGGTTCTATCGATAGCGTAAATGGCTGCGGAACTTCAAAATCTGTGTTAAAATGAGCAACGCGATACATTGCATCGCCGAAATAGTGCGGCGATACAAGATATAGTACCCCAAAAAAGACGAGACCATATACAACGCTTCTGCCAATCTGCGCCGGCTTTTGAAACGTTATCGATCGATTGAAATCGTTTTTTTCGACCTCTCCGGCAAGATCGCTGTACGATGCATCGATAAGTTCGGCGGAATAGCGCAACGATCCTCGTTTTCGCTCTTCCGCTATTTGCAGTAAATTAAATAAACGGTCTTTAATGGCGGGGAAATGTCTGCCTGCAATATTCGCAAGTTCAAGGTCGGTTTTCCGTTTCAGAATTCCCAGTGTAGAAAAGAGAGGTCGTAGAAAAAAAATAATACCGACTGCAAGTACTCCGACTGCCGCGGTGAGAACAAATCCGGTGCGAACCGCAGAGGATAAATAGAAAAGTCCTTCAAGAATACTGATCAACCCGAACGAAGCAATGAACGCCGCACACACCAGCAATACTCCCGATGCGATGCGAACCCGTTCGTCTTTTCGACGCAGCGCATGGAGCTTTTTTGCTATTGTTTTCTCTATTTCCGATACACGGTGTGGCGACATACGATCCTTTCCCCCTTATGATTTTGTCAACAGCCAGAGCACGATATTCGTTCCGAATTGCAGCGCCATTTCGCGGACGTCCCACGGGTTGCCGTGGACCCGTTCATCAACCCATCCGTCGTGCGGATCGGCTTCATATGTATAATATACAACAAGCCGTCCGTCCATAAATAGCCCGAATCCCTGCGGCGGCTTTCCGTCATGCTCGTGGATTTTCGGCGGTCCGTTCGGGAAATTATATTTTATGTTATAAATGGGATGGGAGAACGGAATTTCGACTAATTCCTGATCGGGAAAAATCTTTTTCATCTCCCGGCGAAAAGCGGCATCCATGCCGTAACAATCGTCTGCATAAATAAATCCGCCCCGTCGTAGATATTCGCGCAGCCGCTGGCGTTCCTGCTCATTAAACGATACATTGCCGTGTCCCGTCATAAAAATCATTGAAAAACTGAAAAGCCGGTCGCTCATAATATCCACCGATTCATACACCGGTTTAACGGGTACATTGGTGTGTTGGCGGATATACTCAAGCAGATTCGGTTCAGCGCTTGGTCCGACATACCAGTCTCCGCCGCCGCGATACTCAAGTCTGCCGATTCGAAATGCAGACTCATTGGATTCACCGGCAATCAATTCCGGCAGTCCGGCAAAAATGAGAATGAGTATGATTAATAAGGACCGGAAGGTCTTCCCTGCAAACATTCGCCGCATTAAATCAATTATCCCACAATTTATGGTACAGAGTACGATTTTTTGTTACATATTGTAATATAGAAAAGGATGGGGGGAGAATCAAGAGGAGGAAGCGGTAACCCGGCTGTATTCCATGCTTTATAAACAAAAAATCACTCAATCTTCAGTTACGATTGTATCGACTGATTGATTGAGTGATTGAATGATTGTAAACGACACGGCTCACTGCAGCGAGTAACAGTGCACTAACTTGATAGATAAAAAATAAACTGCGAAAAAGCTCAGAACCAACTTATAAAACCGGAGTTATGCTGTCCAGTGCAGTCGTTTGTTTTGCTTTCACAATGGTAAGTAGCGGATTCTATTTATCCATTCTTCTGCCTCACTTGCTGCCCATATCAAAATCAGATCTTCGACAACGTCAGCCACTGGTAGCTTTTGCGGAACGATTAAAACCCCTGGACTGGTTTGAGATGCGATGAATTCTGCGAAGTGATAGGGTATAGTTTTACGGTCATGTGTCACAAGAAGCCGATCTCCTTTGGCAGCTATTGCTAAAACATCTTCATCCTCCAAACCAGAGAGTTTAGCTGCTTGGGCAGTCTGAAAGTCGATGGTAGGCTCCCGGCGTATCGCGGCTGTCACTATGATTTTATTGAAATCAGCATCGGCTTGGAAGCGAACTTTCATGAGAGTGTGATTTGCGACTGTCTACGGGCTTCAGCCATCTTTTTAGAAAACTCTGGATCGTTCGTGGTCGCTCGTAGAGCTTCAAACTCTGTTTCAGCTTGCTTCAGATAAGCATCAATTTCACTTCGATGACTTAAATAATAGGTGATGGCGCCATACGCTTGCTCCAGTGTCAGAACAGGAAAACACTCTGCTACAATGGTTTCGGGGGATAACCCATCCAAAAATGCAATAACTACCGAATCAAGTGAGACTCGGGTGCCGGCAATCCAGTAACCTTCATCGCGTTTTTCGATGTATTGCTTTTCCATAACTCCCTTCTGCTACTTATAAAAGCTCTTCATATTCTGTTAAAAGATATAAAGATTATTTTGATTTGTCAATTACTATCGTTTGTCTGGCATGATAATTCCCACAGAGCATGGCAAACATAAAATGAGATCGCTACCCGAAAAATACTTCGGCAACTTCGTAGAGATCGAGATCGACGGTTTTGAGTTCTCTGGTCGCTTCCTGAATATCGACTGCCACTATATCCTGTCCACGCAACGCCGCCATCTTTCCCCATTCGCCTTTCTTCACAAGTTCGTACGCAAACACACCGTATCTTGATCCGAGCACACGGTCGGCAGCGGTGGGGCTTCCGCCGCGCTGTATGTGACCGAGAATCGTCGCGCGGGTTTCGAATCCGGTACGGTTTTCAATCTCACCGGCGAGCAGGTTGCCGATGCCGCCGAGACGAACGTGACCGAACTCGTCAACCTCCTTTGCCTGAACGACAAAGCTGTCATCTTTGGATGAATCAACCTTCGCTCCTTCGGAAGCGACTACAATACTAAAGCTCTTACCGCGCGCATGGCGTTTCTTAATTAAATTGCATACTTCATCGAGATCGAACGGCTTCTCGGGTATCAATATCACATCCGCGCCTCCTGCAAGGCCCGAATATAATGCTATCCAGCCGGCATGGCGTCCCATCACTTCGACGACCATCACGCGGTTATGCGATTCCGCCGTGGTGTGAATACGATCAATCGCTTCCATCGCAATGTTGATTGCCGTATCGAAGCCGAACGTAACATCGGTGCCGCTCA
>PWYR01000011.1 GCA_003567775.1 Ignavibacteriales bacterium
ATCCGGAGCGTGCTGTTGCGCTTTATTTACGCGCGCGGGATTACGGTTTACGCGGACTTCGGCAAAACCGACAGTTTGACAGGGCATTCGAACAGCCGTTTGAAGAATTTGAAGCATCTCTTGATCTTGTACCGGACCGTGATATCCCGTTGCTTTTCTGGACGGCAAATGCGTGGGCAGGTGCGATCCAGCAAAACATCGGCGATCCGAGATCGCTGGCAAATCTGCCGAAAGTTGAGGCAATGATGAAGGTGGTGCTCGAACGAAATGAGTCGTTTTATTACGCCGGTCCCCATCTTTTTTTCGGTATGATTCTCTCGAGCAAACCGGTAATGTTCGGCGGGAATACAGAACGGGGACGTGAACATTTTGAACGGGCGCTTGAACTAACGCGGGAACGTTTTCTTATTATTAAAGTTTTCTACGCCGAATCGTACGCGGTGCAAACGCTTAATGATGAGTTGTTTGAAAAACTATTACATGAGGTGATCGAAGCAGACCTCGATATTTTACCGGAGCAGTCATTGGTAAACACTCTCGCGAAACGACGCGCGGAAGCTCTACTTAAAAAGAAAGATTCATTTTTCTAACGCACAGGAGGTTGGTAGTGAAGCGATTTACGATTTTAATATCGGTATTATTTGTATGCAGTTTTTTCGGAGCCGGGAATGCAGCGGCGCAGCAATATGAAATAAAATTTGCGACTGTCGCCCCCGAAGGCAGCGCCTGGATGAAGGTTATGCGTGAGTTCGACAGGCAGGTGCGCGAGGAAAGCGACGGAAAACTCGGTTTCCGGTTTTACCCCGGCGGTTCTCAGGGCGATGAACGCGATGTATTACGGCGCATCAGAACCGGTCAATTGCAGGGCGCCGGCTTTACCGGCGTCGGTATGGGTGAAATATCTTCAAAAGTTCGGATTCTCGATTCTCCGTTTTTGTTTCGCTCTTATGATGAAGTCGATTTAATTTATGAAAAATTCGGGGAGGAGTTCAGACAGGATTTTTATGATAACGGTTACGTGCTGCTCGGTTGGGCTGAAGTCGGGTTTGTGTACTTATTCTCGAACGTTCCTATCGAACGACCTGAAGATCTTCGCGGCGTGAGAATGTGGATGTGGGAAGGCGATCCGGTAGCGGAGGCGACTTTCAAAGCAATGAATGTCAATCCTGTTCCCCTGTCCATTACCGAAGTTATGACATCGCTGCAAACCCGGTTGATCGATGCGGTATACACACCTCCGATGGCTGCGCTCGCTTTACAGTGGTTTACACGTGTTCGGTATATGTTTGATCTGCCGCTTGCTGATTCAGCAGGCGCCATACTGGTATCGAGGAGGTTCTTTGACCGATTGCCCGAAGACTTGCAGGAAATCTTGCTCCGCAACGGAGAAAAATATATGAGCAATCTGACGCAGATAAGCAGGCAGGAAAATCGAGCGTCAATAGATATAATAGCAGAAGCCGGCGTGAAAATTATCGAGCGACCGTCGCGGGAAGAAATACAAAGGTATGAAGCGATGGGAAGCGAAGCCCGGCGCAATCTGATCGGCAAGTTATATTCGGAAGAATTTCTGCAGAAAGTTGAATCGAAAATTGAAGAATATCGCTCACAAAAAGCCGCGCAGTCTGAATGAAGCTAATCCGGAGTATAGATTCCATTGTCGGGGCAATCGCCGCTGCAATATTGGTAACGCTGCTTGCAGTAATGCTCTTTATGGGATTTACCCAGGTTGTACTGCGAAATCTTTTTTCTACAAGCATACTCTGGGGTGATGTCTTCCTCCGCCACGTTGTCTTATGGGTCGCATTTCTCGGCGCGATAGTTGCTACCGGTGAAAAAAGACATATTACTATCGATGCCCTGACCAAAGTCCTTTCTGATAAAGGTAAAAAGATCGCAGGCATTATTACCGGCATTGCCTCCGTTGTCGTTTGTTACTTTCTTACCGATGCGTCACACAGATTTCTGGTCGATGAAATCGAATTCGGCGGAACATTAATGCTTGATATTCCGAGATGGATTTTTCAGCTCATCATTCCATTGGGTTTTGGTCTGATGATGCTGCGATTTAGTATTCGGGTACTCGAGGATTTCCTCGAGCTTGTTTCCGGCAGGATTACCGCTTCGGAATCCGAGGAGGTGAAAGATGCTTGAGACTATTTTGCTCGGACTTCTCTTCGTTTTACTTGCCCTTCTCGGTGCTCCGCTTTTCATTATCATAGCTGCAATTGCGCTTGTCAGTTTTCAGGCCAGCGGTATCGATATTATGGCAGTTATTATCGAACTGTACCGTCTAACCGCCTCACCCACCCTCATTGCTATCCCGCTCTTTACGTTCGCCGGATATATGCTCGCTGAAAGCAATGCGCCGCAGCGGCTCGTCGGTGTAGCCCGGTCGCTCTTCGGGTGGATGCCCGGCGGATTGGCTGTAGTTGCGTTGTTCTCATGTGCATTCTTTACCGCGTTTACCGGTGCATCCGGAGTAACTATTGTAGCGCTCGGCGGTATTCTGATGCCGATTATGATAAAGGAAAATTATACTAAAAAATTCTCACTCGGCTTGATGACGTCATCGGGAAGTCTCGGTTTGTTGTTCCCGCCGAGTTTACCGATTATTCTTTATGGATTTGTTGCAGGCGTCAGCGTCGATCAGATGTTTCTTGCCGGTGTGATTCCAGGGTTGCTTTTAATTGGATTACTTGCGATTTACAATGCCTACAAGGGAATAGAATTCGGCGTCGAGCGAACGTCGTTTTCCGTAAAAAATGTGATTTCGTCGGTGCGCAATGCAGCGTGGGAGCTGCCGCTTCCGTTCATTATTATAGTCGGGATATATGGCGGATTCTTCACCGTTACCGAAGCCGCTGCTATGACCGCCTTCTATGTGTTGATTGTAGAAGTGCTGATATACCGGGATCTCAAACTTCGCAAGCTTCCCGCGGTGATGCGGGAAAGCATGGTGCTCGTCGGTGCAATACTTATAATTCTCGGAACCGCATTGGGGTTAACAAATTATTTGATTGATGAACAGGTTCCGTCGCAAATGTTCTCGTATATAGATCAGTACGTTGATAGCAGGATTGTATTCTTGATATTGTTGAATATTTTTCTTTTGCTTGTTGGCGCGATGATGGATATTTTCTCGGCAATCATTGTTGTGGTGCCGCTTATACTTCCTATTGCACTGGAATTCGATATTCATCCCGTGCATCTCGGAATAATTTTCCTTGCGAATCTTGAGATAGGATACTTTACGCCGCCGGTAGGAATTAATTTGTTCATTTCAAGTTACCGCTTTAAAGAAACCGTTATTCAATTATACAAAGCCACCTTTCCATTTTTGATCATTTACCTTTTTGCGTTATTGATAATAACATACGTTCCCGAGTTGAGCTTGTTTCTTGTGAATCTGTTTGGGGGTGGGTAGGGATTTGGTATTGATTATTGGTTTAATGATTGTTCGGTGAATCGTTATTCGTAATTAGGTTTTCGCTTTTGTAAAAAATATATTAAGGAGACATCATGAATCCAATTAGTTATTTTGCAATACTTGTTATATTTATATTTTCATTTGGATTGTATTCGGAAGAACCGGCTACCGGTGAAGCCCGTACACTAACCGAAGCAGAAGAATACGGTCTGACGTTTATCGATGAGGAAAAGCTTTTCTCACATCTCAATTATATAGCATCGAACTTGTTTGAAGGCAGAGAAGCTACCGAACGGGGTGCAAAGCTGACTGCTGAGTATGCCGCGGCACTCTTTCGTATGTGGGGATTAAAGCCGGTAGGCGACGATCTTGATATTAGCGGCAGGAAAGGGCCGAGTTACTTCCAGCGATTCAATGTGATTGAATACGATCCGCTTCCGACGAGCACATTAACGATCGAATCACAGAAAGAAACGATGCGGTATACAACAGAATTTAGTTATGAGATTGATTTCAGCATCGGATTCGGCGTGTCGGATAATATGACAATTTCCGCGCCGGTAGCATTTGTCGGATACGGCATGGATGTGCCGGATGAAAATTTCAGAGAACTACGAAATGTCAATGTAAAAGATAAAATCGTGTTGCTGATGCGCGGTGTTCCGCGACGGAATGATGAATCGCTTGTATGGAATCAATCCGGTCAGCGAATGCGGTATGTAAATATGCGAACACGCATAGAACGGTTGCTGGAAGAAGAAGCCGCGGGTATCTTGCTCGTAACACCGTCTGAAGAAGGAGAAGATTTATATGCGGAGTTTGCCCAAAATGTAGATCATCACCACCCCCGATTCAACAGGTATTATGAGGGAGATGAACCTATTGAACCCCGCCGTCGGATGCGTCTGGCAGACAGACAGAGAAGCGGTATCCCGGTATTTAATATAACTCGCAACGTTGCAAATATAATCCTATCATCGACCGGAACCACGATTGATGAAATTCAAAAAGAGATTAACGATAAATTACGACCCCAATCGCGTGAATTAAGAAATGTCACGGCAACACTGCGCGCTGAGTTTAAGACAACTGTGTTATGGTCGCAGAATATTGCAGGGTTGATCGAGGGGAGTGATCAGCATTTAAAGGATGAAATAATAATTGTTGGTGGTCATTATGATCATGACGGTAAAAGGAGCGGTTATACGTGGAACGGTGCAGACGATAACGGTTCGGGAACAAGCGGTGTACTTGCACTTGCCCATGCATTTGCAACGGCGCCGGAACCCCCAAAACGATCGATTCTATTTGCTCTCTGGGGTGCTGAAGAAAAGGGCCTTCTGGGATCTAATTACTTCGTCGAAAATCCGGTCATCTCTTTTGAAAATATTGTCACGAAAAAGAATTTGGATATGATCGGTCGTAATCAGCACAATCCGGACGATGGCATTTATGCCGAAGACAATACAAATCAACTGTACATCACCGTCTCCGAGCAGTTGCCTTTGCTTGAAAAGATCACCAATATGAACAATGATCATATAGGGCTTGATATTACAATGCGCGTCACACGGGTTGCACGCGGTGGTAGTGATCACGCTCCGTTTGCGAGAAAGGGAATTCCGATATCCTTCTTTTTTACAGGATTTCACGAACATTATCATCAACCAACCGATACGGTGGATAGGATAAATTTCGAGAAAATGGCCAGAATTGTTCGGTTAGCGTACCTGAATTTGTGGTCTCTTGCAAATTATGAGGGTGATTTCATTACGGCGGCGGCAAATTAATCGGGTAATATGGAAATACCGTTAGCGAGTACCCGTAATGCGAAAAATGCTTGACACTAAAAATAAATTTTTGTATATTGATTTTCTGTTTAAATTTAAGGTTGCGAATACAAATCAAAATAGAGGTTATTGGTGCCGACGATTAATCAATTAGTTAGAAAAGGCAGAAAAGTTATAAAATCAACAAGTAAGTCACCGGCTCTGAAGTCGAATCCTCAGAAACGCGGTGTTTGTACCCGAGTATATACGACAACACCCAAGAAGCCGAACTCGGCGCTTCGTAAGGTAGCTCGTGTGAGATTAACAAATGGTATTGAGGTGACTGCATATATTCCCGGTGAAGGCCACAACCTGCAGGAGCACTCGATCGTTATGATTCGGGGTGGTCGTGTTAAAGACTTGCCCGGCGTCCGGTATCATATTATTCGCGGCGCTCTTGATACTGCAGGTGTAGAAGAACGGCGGCGTGGGCGTTCAAAATACGGAGCAAAAAGACCAAAACAATCAGCAGCATAATTTGGTAATAAAATTATTATGAGAAAGAGACGAGCACCAAAAAGACATATAGAACCGGATCCGAAATATAGTGATTTACTGGTTGCGAAGTTTACCAATTCCGTTATGAATCGGGGCGAAAAAACGATTGCCCAGAATATTATTTACGATGCTTTTGAAATAATTGAAGAGCGGGTGAATAAACCGGGAATTGAAATTTTTAAAAAGGCCATTTCGAATGTACGGCCTATGATTGAGGTTCGCGCTCGGCGTGTCGGAGGGGCGACGTATCAAGTGCCGACTGAAGTAAGACAGGAGCGCAGCACTGCGCTCGCTATCCGCTGGATTCTGCAAAATGCCCGGAGCCGGCGAGAAAAGTCGATGGCTGCGAACTTAGCTTCCGAATTAATTGCCGCCTCTAATGGCGAAGGGAACTCGATTAAAAAGCGGGATGATACCCATCGTATGGCTGAAGCAAACAAAGCGTTTGCTCACTTTAGATGGTAATCATTTGCTTATGTGTTCTCGCTTAGAAATAATTATTCACTAATATATTTTTTAAAACATTACTCTATTAACTTATAATGTAGCAGTGAGGTTATGTCTGTACGGTATTCATTAGAAAAGTCGCGTAACATCGGTATTATGGCGCATATAGATGCGGGGAAGACCACGACGACCGAACGTATCCTCTACTATACGGGGATTGTTCATCGTATGGGTGAGGTACACGATGGCGCTGCGACGATGGACTGGATGGAGCAGGAACGTGAAAGGGGCATTACCATAACTTCCGCTGCAACAACATGCTTCTGGCGTGATCATCGGATCAATATTATTGATACACCGGGACATGTCGATTTTACGGTTGAAGTTGAACGATCTCTCAGAATACTTGACGGTGCGGTTGCTTTGTTCTGCGCAGTCGGTGGTGTCGAGCCGCAGTCGGAAACGGTGTGGCGGCAGGCGGACAAATACCGCGTTCCGAGAATTGCTTTTGTTAATAAGATGGATCGGGTCGGAGCGGACTTTCTTAATGTTGTTCGCATGATCCGCGAGCGCCTGGGGAGTAATCCGGTGCCTGTTCAACTTCCGATGGGTGAGGGAGATATGTTTGTCGGGTTGATCGATCTTATATCTATGAAAGCGCGTGTTTATAACGATCAAACTCTCGGGTCGGAGTGGGACGAAATGGAAATACCGGCTGACCTGCTGCCAAAGGCAAAAGAATACCGTGCAAAGATGCTTGAATCTGTTTCCGATCTCGACGATACGTTGCTTGAAAAGTACATCGAGGGGAAGGAAATTTCGGACACAGAAATTGTGAACGTGTTGCGGCGCGCCACATTAGCGTTAAAAGTTGTGCCTGTGTTGTGCGGCTCGTCGTTTAAGAATAAAGGTATTCAGATGCTTCTTGATGCGGTGGTTAATTATCTGCCGGGTCCGATTGAGGTGGGCGGTGTTGAAGGTCATCACATTGATAGAAGCGATAAGGTTCTTCGCAAGCCCGATAATAATGAAAAATTCGCTGCACTTGCCTTTAAAGTTATGTCCGACCCGTATGTCGGAAAATTGACGTTCTTCCGTGTCTATTCCGGAACACTCGGTGCCGGTTCGTATGTATATAACTCAACGACAGAAAAGAAAGAGCGTGTCAATCGTATACTCCGCATGCATGCTAACCACCGGGAAGATGTAAAGCACGCGTATGCCGGTGATATTGTTGCTGCCGTCGGATTGAAGAAAACCAAAACCGGTGATACACTCTGTGATGAAAAAGATCCTATTGTGCTGGAGCGAATGACATTCCCGGAGCCGGTTATCTGGATCGCAATCGAACCGAAGACAAAAGCTGATCAAGAAAAGCTTTCAAATGGTTTGAATAATCTTGCAGATGAAGACCCGACGTTTCATATTCGTTCCGATCAGGATACCGGACAAACACTCATCGGAGGTATGGGTGAGCTTCACCTCGAAATTATAGTGGATAGACTAAAACGTGAGTTTAAGGTTGAAGCAAATGTCGGTAGACCGCAGGTAGCATATAAAGAAACGATACGGAAGAAAGTTGAAGCCGAAGGGAAATTTGTCCGGCAATCCGGTGGTCGTGGTCAATACGGTCACGTTTGGATTGAAGTAGAACCGAATGAAAAAGGTAAGGGGTTTGAATTTACCGACAACATTGTCGGTGGCGTTGTTCCGAAGGAGTTTATTCCATCAGTATCTCAGGGTGTTAAAGAAGCGTTGCGATCCGGTATCCTCGCAGGGTATCCTGTCGAAGATGTTAAGGTTCGTTTGTTCGACGGCTCGTATCACGACGTTGATTCATCCGAAATGGCGTTTAAGGTCGCCGGCTCTATGGCTGTAAAAAACGCCATACGAAAAGCCGATCCCGTACTGCTTGAACCTGTGATGGGTGTGGAAGTCATAACCCCTGAGGATTATATGGGGGATGTGATGGGCGATCTGAACTCCCGGCGCGGTCACATAAAAGGCATCGAGCCGCGAAAGGATGCGCAGGTAATTCGCGCCAAAGTGCCATTGTCGGAGATGTTTGGTTATGCCACAACTCTCCGTTCGATGTCGCAAGGTCGTGCTCTTTATACAATGCAGTTCGCCTATTACGAAGAGGTCCCGCAATCGATTGGTGATAATATAATAGAAAAAACTACGGGAAAGGTCGCGGCGACGGGATAAGGTAAGAATGTCTAAAAAAAGTACAATTCAAATTCAAACAAGGAGAAACGTAGATGGCTAAAGAGAAATTTGATCGCAGTAAGCCGCACGTCAATGTCGGAACCATCGGTCACGTCGACCACGGAAAAACCACGCTGACAGCCGCAATCACAATGGTGCTTGCGAAAAAGGGCTTGTCGGAAGTGAGATCCTTTGATAGTATCGATAACGCACCCGAAGAGCGCGAACGCGGTATAACGATTGCGACTGCGCACGTCGAGTATGCAACCGAGAATCGTCACTATGCACACGTGGATTGCCCGGGTCACGCTGACTATGTTAAAAACATGATCACCGGTGCAGCGCAGATGGACGGCGCCATTCTTGTTGTTGCTGCAACGGACGGACCAATGCCGCAGACCCGTGAGCATATTCTTCTTGCTCGCCAGGTCGGTGTGCCGAAAATTGTAGTCTATATGAATAAAGTTGATATGGTGGACGATCCCGAATTGCTCGATCTCGTTGAGCTTGAGGTTCGTGATCTGTTAAAGCAGTATGAATTTCCGGGTGATGACATTCCGGTCATACGTGGCAGCGCGCTGAAGGCGATGGAAGCTGCCATTAAGCCGGAAGTATCGCCGGACGATGAAGTATTCAAATCGATAATGGAGCTTATGAATGCGGTCGATGAATATATTCCGCTTCCTGAGCGCGAAACCGATAAGCCGTTCCTGATGCCGGTTGAGGACGTGTTCTCGATTACCGGTCGCGGTACAGTCGGCACCGGTCGTGTAGAGCGTGGAAAAATTAAAGTCGGTGAGGATGTCGAAGTGATCGGCCTTGGTGCACATAAGAAAACGGTAGTCACCGGCGTCGAGATGTTCCGTAAACTTCTCGATGAAGCAATGGCGGGTGATAACGTCGGTTTGCTTCTCCGCGGTGTTGAGAAAGACGATCTCGAACGTGGTATGGTTGTTGCCAAACCGGGGTCCATTACACCGCACAAAAAATTCACAGCTCAGGTTTACGTGCTGAAAAAAGAAGAAGGCGGTCGTCATACACCGTTTTTCAACGGATATCGTCCGCAGTTCTATTTCCGTACGACCGACGTAACCGGAATAGCACATTTGCCCGAAGGCACCGAAATGGTTATGCCCGGTGATAACGTCGATAATATGTCCGTAGAACTTATTTCGCCGATTGCAATGGAAGAAGGACTTCGATTTGCAATTCGTGAAGGCGGTCGTACAGTTGGTGCAGGAATTGTAACAAAGATCATTGAATAAAATGTTGTCGGCTGCCTCCCGCGAGGGAGGCAGCGGAGTCCGCCCGGCGGCGGACTTTTTTTTGCTCCCGGCACGCCGGGATGCATAACTAATGAAGGATAAAACTCTGTATGCGTGGTCAGAAATTTCGCATAAAATTAAAATCATACGATCATAATTTGATCGACAAATCGACTGAGAAAATAATTAAAACAGTTAGATCAACTGGTGCGGTTGTGTCGGGGCCGATACCGTTGCCGACAAAGAAAACAATTTATACGGTATTGCGGTCACCGCACGTCGACAAGAAATCGCGCGAGCAATTTGAAATACGGACACATAAACGGTTGATTGATATTCTTCATTCAACTAATAAAACCGTAGATTCGCTAATGAAGCTTGAGTTGCCCGCTGGCGTCGACGTTGAGGTTAAGGTCTGACCGACCTGTATTCAAAATCACAAGATCGTAATAGTTTAAAGTCGTTTTAACTCGACGAGGAGACTCTATCGTGAGTGCAGTATTATTAGGGAAAAAATTAGGAATGACCAGTATATTCGATGAAACCGGTGCACAGATACCGTGTACGGTTGTCGAAGCAGGTCCATGTACCGTCATTCAGGTGAAAACAAAAGAAAATGACGGATATGATGCCCTGCAGATTGGATATGAAGATATACCGGAAAAAAGAGTAACAAAGCCGTTGTCGGGTCATTTTAAGAAAGCAAATATTAAGACAAAACGGCATCTTGAGGAAGTCCGGATAGAAGATGGTGGGGCAGATAAGAAGATTGGTGACACGATTGATGTAACCGTGTTTGCCGCAGGAGATTCTGTCTCTGTTTCGGGAGTTACCAAGGGAAAGGGATTCCAGGGTGCGATAAAACGGCACGGATTCAGAGGAGGTGTTCGTACACACGGTCAGAGCGATCGGTTGCGCGCCCCCGGTTCGGTTGGTTCCAGTTCATATCCGTCGAGAGTCTTCAAGGGAATGAAAATGGCGGGACGAATGGGCGGTAACAATTTAACCGTCCGGAATTTACAAATAGTTAAGGTAATACCGGAATCGAATCTGGTTCTGATAAAAGGTGCAGTGCCGGGATCGATTAACGGTTTAGTAAGAATTTCAAAAAAATAACACGTGGCTATGGAACTCGAAGTATATAAAATTGACGGCACCAAATCCGGAGAAAAGGTGACATTGCCCGACGAGGTGTTCGGTATTGAACCGCACAATCATGCAATATACCAGGCGGTGCGTCTGTATCTGGCGTCGCAGCGGCAAGGTACTCACAAAATAAAAGGTCGCAGCGAAGTTCGTGGAGGCGGGCGTAAACCGTGGCGCCAAAAAGGAACCGGACGCGCACGAGTCGGTACAATTCGATCGCCTTTATGGATCGGCGGCGGCGCAATTCACGGTCCGCAGCCGCGGGATTATTCGTTCAAACTCCCGAAAAAGGTGAAAGAATTAGCGCGCAAGTCGGCGCTTTCACAAAAAGTCAGGGATGAGCAGATTCGCATCGTGGAAGATTTTTCGTTTGACGAGCCGAAAACAAAAGAATTGGCGTCGGTATTGACTGCGTTGGGGTTGGACTCGACAAAGACAACGCTGCTTCTTGCAAACAATGATAAGAATGTTGCAAAGTCAGGACGAAATATTCAGAACTTTGTTGTGCTCGATGCACGCAATGCGGCAACGTATGAATTACTCAATAACAAAATGCTGCTTATTCAGAAAAGTGCGGTTGAGGTGCTGTCAAATGGTTTTCCCAAAACAGGAGCACGTAGTAAATCATGAAGATACATATTTTAAAGCAGCCGCTGATAACAGAAAAGATGTCAATGCTCGCAAACAAGCGCCAATACGCTTTTGCGGTTGACAGTAACGCCAACAAGATTGAGATTCGGGAGGCGATTGAGAAAAAATTTAATGTCGATGTGGAGAGCATCCGTACGATTTTCGTAAAGGGTAAAAAGAAAACACAGCTTCCCCGCCGCGGTCGGTTCGAAGGACGCACTCCAAATTGGAAAAAAGCAATTGTTACTTTGAAGGAAGAACAAGAAATAGACTTCTTCCAAGAGGAATGATCGGAGAATTTATAGATGGCAATAAGAAAGTTAAAACCAAATACTCCGGGGACACGATTTTTCAGCGTTTCCACTTTTGAAGAAATTACGACTGACAAGCCGGAACGCTCTCTTGTCAGACCGCTGAAAAAGTCAGGCGGACGGAATAACACCGGGCGAACTACCACCCGTTTTCGCGGCGGCGGTCATAAACGTCAATACCGCGTGATCGACTTTAAACGGGAAAAAGAGAATATACCCGCAAAAGTCGCCACCATCGAATACGATCCGAACCGTTCGGGTAGAATTGCACTGCTGCATTATGCCGACGGTGAGAAGCGATACATTCTTGCACCCGACCGGTTGAAAGTCGGCGATCGTGTAATAACCGGCGCCAATGCAGAAGTTAAAATAGGCAATACGCTCCCGCTGAGAAATATCCCGGTCGGAACCTTCGTACACAATATAGAGATGCGTCCCGGTAAAGGGGGGCAATTAGCGCGAAGTGCAGGTACTTCGGCGCAGATCACGGCGAAGGAAGGCGATATTGTTCAAATTAAACTTCCTTCCGGTGAAGTTCGGATAGCGTCACAAAACTGTAAAGCGACGATAGGCGTGGTCAGTAACATCGATCATGAAAATATATCACTCGGTAAAGCCGGCAGAAAGAGGTGGGTTGGTCGCCGACCGCATAATCGCGGTGTTTCAATGAATCCGGTCGATCACCCGCACGGGGGCGGCGAAGGGAAAGCGCCGCAGGGGAATCCGCATCCGGTGTCGCCGTGGGGCTTGAACACAAAGGGTAAAAAAACCCGTCGCGGTAAAAAACCGTCAGATAGATTTATTGTAAAACGTAGAAAAAAGTAATCGGAGCAGGTAAAATATATTTATGGCACGATCATTAAAAAAAGGCCCGTATGTTGATGATAAGCTTTCGCAGAGAGTTGAAGCTCTGAATAAGTCGAACCAGAAAAAGGTTGTGAAGACCTGGAGCAGGTCGTCAACAATTACACCCGATTTTGTCGGGCATACAATAGCGGTACATAACGGTAATAAATTTATACCGGTCTATATACAGGAAAGTATGGTCGGTCATAAGCTCGGAGAGTTTGCCCCGACTCGAATCTTCCGGGGGCACCCGGGCGGTAAATCGGAGCGGGCATAATAAATGAATATTGTTGTTGACAACTCAACTCGTTGAGGAGATAGTACAAGTATGGAAGCACGCGCAGTTCATAAATATATTCCGACATCGCCCCGCAAAATGCGGTTGGTAGTTGATCTTATTCGTGGTAAAGGTATTGAAGAGGCAATATCGATATTGCACTTTTCGCCAAAGCATTCGGCGAAGGAAGCGGAAAAAACGCTTCGCTCGGCGATTTCGAATTTGCAAAATAAGGAGGATGTCGGAAGACTGGATTTTTCACAAATGTATGTGAAGGAAGCGTATGTTAACGGCGGACCGACTATGAAGCGAATTAGACCGGCGCCGATGGGACGGGCTTATCGTGTCAGAAAGAGATCGAATCACTTAACGATTGTGGTGGCGATCCATGATGACGTGCTGCGTCAACAGCGTGCGAAAGAAGCGAAGAGAAAGGCGCAGACAAAGAAGCAGCCGAAAAAACAGGAAACAACCAAACAGGAACAAGAAAGTTAAACTAAAGGAGTAAACACTTGGGTCAAAAAGCGCATCCGGTAGGACTTCGTCTCGGCATCATTAAAACCTGGGATTCAAATTGGTACGACGGAAAAAGTTTTTCTCAAAAACTGCAGGAAGATGTGATGATCCGGAATTATATCCGGAATCGGATGAAGAAAGCGGGTATATCTAAAATTCTGCTTGAGAGAACCCCGAAACGTGCAGTCATTACTATTCATACTTCACGGCCTGGAATAGTGATCGGTCGAAGTGGAAAAGAGATATCCCAGCTCGAAGAGGAATTGAAAAAAATTACCAGCAAGGAAGTTAAAATCCTTATTCACGAGATAAAACGACCGGAGCTGGATGCATATCTTGTGGCTGAAAATATCGCCAACCAGATTGAAGGAAGGATTTCCTTCCGGCGAGCGATGAAAACAGCGATTACCGCTTCAATGAGGATGGGAGCAGAAGGTATTCGTATAATGTGTGCAGGTCGGCTCGGCGGCGCTGAAATGGCGCGTACGGAGCAATATAAAAAAGGAAGAATTCCATTGCATACACTTCGCGCCGATATCGACTATGCCATAGCAACGGCACAGACTATATACGGCGCCATCGGAGTGAAGGTGTGGATCTGCAAAGGTGAAGTAATCGGACAGATGACCCAGACACGATAGTATGTTGAAGGAGACGTAATTATGTTAATGCCAAAACGGGTAAAATACAGAAAAGCACATCGCGGTCGACGCACCGGGAATGCACACCGGGGTTCGATTGTGAATTTCGGCGATTACGGTTTGAAAGCGCTTGAACCGGGATGGATTACAAGCCGTCAGATCGAATCTGCTCGCGTTGCCATTACCCGGATGATGAAACGGGAAGGTCGGCTCTGGATTCGTATATTTCCCGATAAACCGGTAACAAAAAAGCCCGCAGAAACGAGAATGGGAAAGGGTAAAGGAGCGCCGGAATTCTGGGTAGCAGTTGTGAAACCGGGTCGAATAATGTTTGAAATAGCCGGTGTGAATCGCAGAATTGCTGAAGAGGCAATGCGTCTCGCAACGCATAAGCTGCCGATAAAAGCAAAACTTGTTACTCGAAGCGACGTGGAGAATTAAGATATGGAAAAACTAAAAATGAGAGAGATCCGTGAGATGTCAACGGAGGAGCTTCAAAAGAGAGTTGTCGATGAACGGGTCAATCTTGAGAATTTACGATTTCAACATGCAACAACGCGAATACAAAACACCGATCATCTGAAAAAAAGTCGCCATCTTATTGCACGCATGATGACGGTCGTTCGCGAGCGCGAATTAGGCAAAGGTGAGCAAATTACCGTTGCATCGCCAACTACACCGACAAAAGAATCGAAGACTGAGGAATAAGTAAAAACGTATGGAAACAACAACACCTGCACAACATACAGTACGAACGACACAGCGAAAAACACGCATCGGCAAAGTGGTGAGCGATAAGATGGAAAAAAGTATTGTCGTGTTGATTGAACAACGCATCGCGCATCCGATTTATAAGAAGATTTTTAAAAAGAGTAAAAAATATGTAGCACACGATGAAAAACAGGATGCAAAGATAGGCGACCTGGTACGTATTATGGAAACCAGACCCATAAGCAAACGGAAACGATGGCGTCTGGTCGAAATTGTTGAACGCGCGAAATAATATTTTGGAGTAAATTGAAATGGTACAGGAAGAAACAAATTTAATAGTAGCCGATAATTCCGGTGCTAAACGTGTGCGCTGTATACGTGTGCTTGGAGGCAGCGATCGCCGGTATGCAGGATTGGGGGATTTGATCGTAGTATCGGTGAAAGCTGCTATACCCGGCGCGCCGGTTAAAAAGGGTGAAGTCTCGCGTGCTGTGATCGTGCGGACAAAAAAGGAAACCCGTCGCGAAGATGGATCGTATATACGATTCGATGAAAATGCAGCGGTGTTGCTTAATCCGCAAAACGAGCCGCGCGGCACACGTATCTTCGGTCCGGTTGCCCGCGAACTTCGCGAAAAACAATTTATGAAAATTATATCACTCGCACCTGAAGTATTGTGAGAAGTTTATGAATATAAGAAAAAACGATAACGTGCTTGTAATATCCGGAAATGACGTCGGAAAACAAGGTAAAGTATTAAAAGTTTTTCCCGATCGAGAGCGTATCATAATTGAAGGCGTTAATATTATAAAACGTCATCAACGCCCGACACAAAAAAATCCGCAGGGTGGAATCGTTCAGAAAGAAGGGTTGATCAACGCAACAAATGTTATGATCGTATGCCCCAAGTGCAATAATGCAACCCGGGTCGGGCGAAAAAGAATTCGCGAGGCGGATACCAAAGTGTCGAAGTTTATGAGAGTATGTAAAAATTGCGGAGATATGTTTTAATGGCTAAGGAAAAAGAAAAGAAACAAAAAGAAAAGAAGAAGAGCGGTAAAAAAGTAACCGCTAAGGAAAAACAGCCGCAAATCGAATACGGAACGCCGCGATTACTCGAACGCTGGCGAAAAGAGATTATACCCGTAATGATGAAAAGGTTCGGGTATAAAAATGCAATGCAGGTACCGTTTATTGAAAAGATATCGGTTAATGTCGGCGTTGGTGAAGCGGTGCAGGATCCGAAGATACTCGACGGCATCGTCAACGAGCTTGCTCTGCTTACCGGTCAACATCCGGTCGTTACCAAAGCGCGGAAGTCGATTTCGAATTTTAAATTACGCGAAGGAATGCCGGTAGGTGTGCGCGTGACGCTCCGTCGTTCACGAATGTATGAGTTTTTCGATAGATTGATCAATGCTGCCGTACCACGTATCCGCGACTTCCGGGGGTTCGGCGAAAAGTCTTTCGACGGACGCGGAAACTATACTTTCGGCGTCAAAGAACAAATTATATTTCCCGAAATTGACGTCGATAAAGTAAGTCGCATTTACGGTATGGATATCACTATCGTGACAACGGCAGATACCGATGAAGAAGCATATGAACTGTTGAAGAACTTTGGATTTCCGTTTGTACGTCGTCAGGAAATCGTTCAACAGACCGATGCTGCATAATTGTTTTTAATCATTTAAGAGGTGCTCAGTGGCGCGAAAAGCTTTAATAGTAAAATCAAAAAGAGAACCGAAATACAGTACACGGAAATACAATCGTTGCATGTTTTGCGGACGTTCGCGTGCATACTTGCGAAAGTTCGGTGTGTGTAGAATATGTTTCCGCAACATGGCGCTCGAAGGAAAAATCCCCGGTGTGCGAAAGGCAAGCTGGTAAGCACGAGTTAATGAATAAGAAGGAGATTCGAAATATATGTCGATGACCGATCCAATAGCCGATTATTTAACCCGGCTGAGAAACGCGGCAGATGCAAAACATAAGCGGGTTGATATACCGGCTTCAAGGTTAAAAAGAGATATAACCAAAATCCTGAAGGATGAAAACTATATTCAGGATTATACAATTATTGAGGATAATAAACAGGATATTATTCGAATTGCATTGAAATATCACAATGGTCAATGTGTCATAAAAGGACTGGAGCGGATCAGTCGTCCCGGCCTTCGAAAATATTCAGGCAACGATTCCTTGCCCCGGGTAATTAACGGGCTTGGCATTGCAGTAATCTCTACATCTAAAGGTGTGATGACGGATAAACAGGCGCGCCAGGCGGGTGTGGGCGGTGAAGTCATTTGTTATATTTGGTAATTGAAATTTTTATGTAAGCTTCTTTATTAAGGAGAAGGTATCGTGTCACGAGTTGGAAAAAAACCGATTCCCATTGCAAAGGGAGTCAAAATCGAAAAATTGAACGGAACGGTTAAAGTAAAAGGACCGAAAGGTGAATTGGCGGTTAATCTCAAACCGGATATTTCTGTCAATATAACCGAACAGGAAGTCATGCTTGACCGTCCATCGGATTCACGACAACATAAGTCAATGCACGGATTATATCGTGCTCTGATTGCGAATATGATCAAAGGTGTGACTGAGGGGTATCAGAAAAAGCTGGAAATTATCGGCGTTGGTTATCGCGCTGAAATGAAGGGTAAAAAGTTGCAGCTTCAGATAGGATATTCCCATCCGGTATTGTTTTCATTGCCGCCGGAGATCGCGGTGGAGATCCCGCAACCGACGCAAATAGTTATCACCGGCATCGATAAGCAGCTTGTCGGACAGGTGGCGGCAAAAATCAGGGCGATGCGTCCGGCTGAGCCGTACAAAGGCAAAGGGATTAAATATGAAGGTGAATACATTCGCCGTAAAGCCGGTAAGACTGCGGCTAAGTAACAGGATGAATCTTTATTAACTTGACGTACACATTATTATGATTAAAAAATCTAAAGTCGAAAGCAGAACGCGGATTAAGAAAGCGGTCCGGAAAAAGATTTATGGAACACCCGAGCGACCGCGCCTTTCAGTATATAGAAGCTTGAACAATATTTATGTACAATTGGTCGATGATCTCAGCGGCACAACAATATTGCAAGTATCTACGTTGATGCCGGAACTGCGTGAATCATTGCAGACCGCATCTGCAATGCAGAAGAGCATCTCGGTCGGCGAAGAAGTTGCAAAACGGGCGCTCGATAAAAATATTAAAACCGTCGTGTTCGATCGTAACGGATACCGTTATCACGGACGCGTGAAAGCACTCGCCGACGCGGCCCGAAAAGGCGGTTTAAAATTCTGAAAAGTATGTTATATCAATTTGTTGAAAAGGATTGACCTTGGCAAAAATAAAAGCAAGTGAGCTGGAATTAAAAGAACGATTGGTCCATATTAACCGCGTCGCGAAAGTTGTGAAAGGCGGACGCCGGTTTAGTTTCAATGCCATTGTAGTGGTCGGAGATCACAACGGACATGTCGGAATCGGTCTCGGGAAAGCGAATGAAGTCGCAGATGCAATTTCTAAGGGGGTTGATGATGCGAAGAAGAATCTGGCAAAGATTCCCATCATAAACGGCACTATTCCGCACGAAGTGTTTATCAAATTCGGCTCCGCAAAAGTTTTAATGAAACCCGCATCTCCCGGTACCGGTATTATTGCCGGCGGCGGTGTGCGTGCAGTTGTTGAGTCTGCGGGTATTCGTGATATTCTGACAAAGGCGCTCGGTTCAACCAATCCGCACAATCTTGTGAAGGCAACCATGAAAGGGTTGTTAAGCTTGCGAGATGCGCGAACGGTTGCATCGAATCGCGGCATCACTATGCAGGAATTATTCAAACAAGCTGCAGTTGAAGAGGCATCCAATGGCTGAAAAGAAATTAAAAATAACACAGATAAGAAGCATAATCGATAACCCGGAACGGCAGAAGCGTACAATCGAGGCGCTCGGATTGAAACGTATACGGCATTCGGTTGTGCATCAGGATACACCGCAAATTCGCGGTATGATCACTAAAGTGAAACACCTTGTTGCGGTGGAAGAATTAACAGCGTAAGAAACGAGTTTAAAGAGCAGGATAGACGTAATGACATCAATTTTAAATTCACTAAAACCGGCGCCCGGTTCGAAAAAGAAACGGAAAAGGGTCGGTCGTGGTCAGGGATCGGGGCATGGCAAAACGGCAACCCGCGGTCAGGACGGTCAGCATTCACGATCCGGTGCAAAATTCCGGGCGTGGTTTGAGGGCGGTCAAATGCCGTTGCAGCGCAGAGTTCCGAAATTCGGATTCAGAAATATTTTTAGAACTACCTATCAGGTGGTAAATCTTGCGGATCTCGAAGCGATGCACAAGGATGGCAAAATTGAAGATGATACCGTAACTCCCGAATTTCTTGTCGATGCCGGTAAGGCAAGAAAAAATTATCCCGTGAAAATTCTGGGACAGGGAGAAATATCGACTGCATTGAAAATCAGTGCGCACGCGTTTAGTAAAACTGCGCAGGAAAAAATTAAAGCCGCCGGCGGCACAACTACAATTATAAAATAAGTATGGGTCGTTTAAGCGATAGTTTTCGAAATATATTTAAAATTCAAGAGCTGCGAACAAGAGTAATATTTACCCTCTCACTCTTGATTGTGGCGCGAATCGGAGCGCATATTACGCTTCCGGGCGTTGACGCCGGATTGCTTGCGGCAACGATGCGCGATCAGGCGCAAGATACATTGTTCGGTTTATATGACTTGTTTGTCGGCGGTGCATTTAGCAACGCCGCTATCTTCGCGCTCGGAATTATGCCCTATATCAGCGCCTCGATTATTATACAGTTGCTCGGTGCAGTTGTTCCGTATTTCCAGAAACTTCGGCAGGAAGGTGAAGAAGGACGGAAAAAGATAATACAGTTGACGAGGTATGGAACGGTTCTCATTGCGATGATGCAGGCGTGGGGCGTCAGCGTACGACTCGGAAGTTTAAGTGCGGCAGGCATGCCGATTGTTCCGCCCGAAGTGCAAGGTTTCGGGTTTACTTTACAAACGGTGCTCTTCCTGACAACGGGAACGGTATTTTTAATGTGGCTCGGTGAACAGATTACCGAGCGAGGAATCGGCAACGGTATTTCGTTGATCATATTTATCGGCATCATTGCGCAATTCCCGCATGCCTTGCTTGATGAATATCAAATGGTTGCATCGGGGGCAAGGGGATTGGTTATCGAGCTTGTCATTATCGGCATTCTGGTAATGATTATTGCATCGGTTGTATTGATAACGCAGGGTACAAGACGAATTCCAGTGCAATATGCAAAGCGGGTCGTCGGTCGGAAAGTCTACGGCGGTGTGACGCAATATATTCCGATGCGTGTTAATAGCGCCGGCGTAATGCCGATTATTTTCGCGCAAGCAATTATGTTTGTACCGAATACGATTTTAACGTTCTTTCCGGAGAGCGAATTTATGGCAGGTATATCCCGCTATTTCGACTGGACGTCGTTTACGTATTCGTTTATGTATGCGATCCTGGTTATCTTCTTCACGTATTTCTATACCGCAATCGCGTTTAATCCGAAAGAGGTTAGCGATACGTTGAAAAAGCAGGGTGGTTTTATTCCCGGTATCCGGCCGGGTAAACAAACCTCGGATTTTCTCGACAATATTTTAACTCGTATTACGTTACCCGCATCGATCTTCCTGGCATTAATTGCTATTATGCCGAGCTTTGCATACAGAGCGGGTGTAACAATAAGTTTTTCGCAATTCTTCGGCGGCACGAGCTTGCTGATTATGGTCGGTGTGTCGCTTGATACATTGCAACAAATAGAATCACATCTGTTGATGCGCCATTACGACGGATTTATGAAGAGCGGTAAGATGCGTGGACGCAGAGGGTGATATATATTTTAACAAAGAGAATACTGTGACGATACGGAATAATGAAGAGCATACCGGTATGCGGGAGAGCAACCGGATCGCGTGTGAAGTTCTTGATCTGATTGAAAAACGGGTGAAGCCCGGAGTTAAAACTATTGAGCTTGACCGGTTGGCTGAAAAACATATCAGGTCGCGAGGCGCTGTGCCGGCTTTCAAGGGATACCGGCAGGGTAATAGTTCCCCTTATCCCGGCAGTATTTGTGCTTCGGTTAATCAGGAAGTTGTTCACGGAATTCCCGGTGAACGTATTCTGCAGGAAGGCGATATATTATCGGTGGATGTCGGCATCAATAAAGACGGATTCTTCGGCGACTCTGCCCGGACATATCCGGTCGGAAAGATAAATATTGAAATCGAACGGCTTTTAAAAGTTACACGCGAGGCATTGTTTATAGGTATCGCAGAAGCCCGCAGCGGCAATCGTGTGCATGACATATCTGCCGCGATTCAGGAGTATGTCGAAGCTGCCGGATATAACGTGGTTCGCGAACTGGTCGGACACGGTATAGGCAGAAGTTTGCATGAAGAACCGGCTGTTCCTAATTATGGTAAGCGAGGTACGGGGACGAAACTGGTTGACGGGATGGCGCTTGCTATCGAACCGATGGTAAATAGCGGTACGTTCAGGGTGAAAGTAGCCAAAGATGGCTGGACCATTTTGACGGCTGATGGGAAACCGTCGGCTCACTATGAACATTCGGTAATTGTGAGAAACGGTGAAGCTGAAATTTTGACAAAAGTAGCATAAATAATATTATGGCTAAACAAACGGCAATTAAGGTAGACGGTGTTATAACAGATACGTTGCCCAATGCCCATTTCAGAGTAAAGCTGGAAAACGGACACGAAATTCTTGCACATGTGTCCGGTAAGATGAGAATGAATTTTATAAAAATACTGGTGGGTGATAAGGTGACGGTCGAATTATCACCGTATGATTTAACCAAAGGACGAATCACATATCGTTACAAATAGAATTTTCGGAGAAAGAATCAATGAAAGTCCGTGCATCGGTGAAAAAATTATGTGATAGTTGTAAAGTCGTACGACGCAAAGGCGTAGTGCGTATAATATGTAAGAATCCAAAGCATAAACAACGGCAAGGCTAGGAGGAAATAGGTGGCACGTATTGCTGGTGTAGATTTACCCAAAAACAAACATTCGGTAATCGGTTTAACATATATCTTCGGGATCGGAAGATCGGTTGCATCGGAGATTCTGGACAAAGCCGGTGTTGAACCTTCGAAAAAGATCAGTGATTTGAACGACGAAGAGGTAGCAAAAATACGTTCGATCATTACATCCGATTATAAAGTAGAAGGCGCACTGCGGAGTGAAACCCAGATGAACATCAAGCGATTGATGGACATCGGTTGTTATCGAGGGTTGCGTCATCGCCGCGGATTGCCGGTAAACGGGCAACGGACACGAACAAATGCCCGTACCCGTAAAGGTAAGAGGAAAACCGTCGCCGGTAAGAAGAAAATAGCGGCGAAGAAATAATTTAGTTTGTTCAAAATGAGAAATAGTTTAACAGGAGGTATTGGTGGCGAAGTCTCCAGGTAAGAAAAAACGTAAAGTGCACGTCGATGTGAACGGTCGTGCTCATATTAAAGCGACCTTCAACAATGTTGTCGTAACGATCACCGACATATACGGCAACACAATTGCATGGTCGTCATCGGGCAAGAACGGGTTTAAAGGATCGAGAAAAAATACTCCGTTCGCCGCGCAAGTCTCTGCTGAAGCCGCGGCGAAAGAAGCATATAATTACGGCATGCGGAAGGTCGAGGTGTTTGTCAAAGGTCCCGGATCGGGACGTGAGGCGGCAATTCGTTCGTTACAGGCAAACGGATTAGAGATAAGCAGCATTCGCGATGTAACTCCATTACCGCATAATGGCTGCCGACCTCCCAAAAGACGACGTGTTTAATAGGGTGTTAAATTTAAAGGAAAGGATACATGGCGCGTTATACTGAAGCAGTATGCAAGCTGTGCCGTCGTGAACGGCAAAAGCTTTTTCTAAAAGGTATCAAATGTTATACGGAAAAATGTCCGGTAGAAAAACGTAATTACCCGCCCGGACAACACGGGTTAAGCAGACGGCAGAAGATTTCCGAGTACGGAACCCAGCTTCGTGAGAAGCAGAAAATACGCCGTATGTATGGCGTGCTCGAACGGCAATTCCGTAATTATTATGAAAATGCACGTAAACAGACCGGAAAGACGGGCGAAACCCTGGTAAAGATACTTGAGCGGCGATTCGATAACGTTGTATACCGATTGGGAATGGCGCCGTCACGAAAAGCAGCACGGCAGTTGATACGGCACAGACATTTTCTGGTCAACGGCCGTATTGTGGATATCCCGTCATATCTTGTTCGACCGGGAGATATCATCGAAGCAAAACAACAAAGTAAGAAATTGGATGTTATTCACAATTCAATGAAGCGGATGAAAGATACCGCGATGCTGCCGTGGCTATCGCTTGATAAAGCGAACGTCAGCGGAACATTCTTGAACGTTCCGGAGAGAGAAGATATACCGCTTAATGCAAACGAACAATTAATTGTTGAGTTGTACTCCAAGTAAACGGTAGCGAGGCTATATACTATGATACAAGCATACATTCAAATGCCCGATAGAGTAACGCTCGATGAGAGCAATCACACGGATACTTTCGGGCGGTTCACAATACAACCATTGGAAAAAGGATACGGTGTTACGCTCGGTAATTCAATGAGGCGTATACTATTATCCTCAATTTCAGGCGCTGCTATAATCGGCGTGCGAGTAGAAGGTATCGTACACGAATTTACGACCATACCCGGTATGGTCGAAGATGCAGCGGAGTTTATCCTGAATCTGAAAGAAGTACGCATACGACCGGGAACGGAAAAAACTGCAAAAGTCGTCGTTCCGATGAAAGGACCATCGGAATTGAAAGCCCGGGATCTTCAACAGAGCGGTAACGGAACCTTCACGGTGCTCAATCCCGATCTGCATCTTGCTACATTGAACGATGATTGTAACACCGAACTCGAGATTAAAATCGGAACCGGAATCGGATATGTTCCGAGCGAAGAGATCGACAAATCGGACTTTTCCCAGGAGATGATTCCGATCGATGCAGTGTACTCACCGGTGTTGAACGTGCGTTACTTTATTGAGCAAACGCGTGTCGGGCAGCGAACCGATTATGAAAAACTCATTCTCGAGATTGAAACCGACGGATCCGTTACACCGGTTGACGCTGTTAAAAATGCAGCATCGATTCTCCGTGAACATATCATGTATTTTGAGAATTTCAGTCTGATGCCGAAAGATGCATCTGAAGTTGAAGATGACGAAGTCGATCCGGAAGTATTGCGGGTACGGAAGATTCTTAACCTCGGTATTGATGAACTTGAACTATCGGTCCGATCACATAATTGTCTTAAAGCTGCGGGTATTCAAACCGTTGGTGAGCTTGTCAGCAAAACCGAGCAGGAGTTGTTGAATTACCGTAATTTCGGTCAAAAATCATTGAATGAACTTTCGGATCTCGCAAAGAATTTCGGTCTATCATTCGGTATGGATGTGGACCGCTACCTTAAAGGGAAAAAAAAGAAAGTATAATTAAACATTGATCTCCGATTGCCGGTTTAACCGGAAGAGATAAATAATATAAGGATACAGTGTAGCAATGCGACATCGAATAACTGGACGAAAATTAGGGCGTACGGCGAGTCATCGGCGTGCGACGCTTTCCGCTTTGTCAACATCATTAATCCAGCATAAGCGGATACGAACGACACTGGCGAAAGCGAAAGCCACACAGCGCACCATTGAGCCGATTATTACTCGTGCAAAGTTAGCTTACCGTAATGAATCAAGTAATGAAACAAAAGTCGTACACGCACGACGAGTGGTTGCCCGTTTCATAAAAAATCCGGCTATGGTAAAAGAACTGTTTGATGAGATTGCCCCGAAAGTTGCCGACCGAAACGGCGGTTATACCCGGGTTGTAAAACTCGGACAACGAGACGGTGATGGAGCGCATCTTGCCATCATCGAGCTGGTTGATTATAACGAAGCCGTAACGAAGAAAGCAAAACAGAAGAAAAAAGCGGTTAAAGCTGCTCCCGTAAAGCCGGATAAGAAGAAAGAAGAAGAGGCAGCCGAGGGGCAGGAAGAAAAAGTCGAACGCGATATTACCGAAGAGGAAAAGACCTCCCAACCGGAGTCGGATACAAAGAATGAAACACCACCCGAGGATACCGGTGAAGAACCAGAAAGCGGCGGGACAGAAGAAAAGTAAGCTTACTGTAAAGTACAAATATATTGAAGGGAAAATGATTTCACCGCGTAAAAGGGTGATTTTCATGTTCCCTTTTTTTATTTTATAGGAGTAACGGATGAAGATACGCACTGCTGAATTTATTAAAAGTGTAGCGGCGCTGAATCAACTCCCTGTATCAAAATTTCCGGAAGTTGCTTTTTTAGGTCGATCTAATGTCGGCAAGTCGAGTTTGATAAATTCAGTGTGTAACCGGAAATCGCTTGCAAAAACAAGTTCTCAGCCGGGTAAAACACGGGTGATAAATTTTTATAAAATCAATGACAATATGCATTTTGTAGACCTGCCGGGCTATGGCTATGCAAAAGTACCCGATAAAATTCGATCCGGGTGGAAGCAGCTTATTGAAGGATATCTGAAAAAAAGTAGAAATCTTAAACTCGGTCTTGTTATAACGGATGCACGGCACGAACCTACTAAACTCGATTATGCAATGATACGTTGGCTTGATTTTTATACTATTCCGTATGGAATAATACTCACCAAATCGGATAAGATGCCTCGCCACAAAATACAACTACGGGTAACGGAGATTGAAAAAATTATAAGGCAACAAAGCGAGCACTGTAAAGCGGTGCTGTCGTATTCATCATTCAGCAACGAGGGAAAACCCGAATTGTTATCCCTCATCGGGAACGCCGTTGCATTAACAACCAACACCAATTCACCGAATACATAGGAGATGATTATATGATTAAGAAACGATTGTACACACCCGGACCGACACCGGTGCCGGAACAGATTATGCTTACTATGGCGGAACCGATGATTCACCACCGGCATCCCGAGTTTCAGGAAATTTTAACCAGTGTGAATGAGAACTTGAAATACCTGTTTCAAACGGATAACGGTGTTATGACGCTGACATCATCCGGAACCGGTGCAATGGAAGCATCCGTGGCGAATGTATTATCCAAAGGTGATACGGCTGTTTATGTGAATGGTGGAAAATTCGGGGAGCGGTGGGGTGAGATATTACAAGCGTATGGTCTTCACGCCGTCGAAATTGCAACAGAATGGGGTACACCGGTTTCGCCCGGCCAGATAGTTGATGTAATCAAGAACAATCCGGATACAAAAGCGGTATATCTTACCCATAGTGAAACTTCGACCGGAACCGCCACCGATATAAAATCAATTGCTGAAGCGGTGCACAAACATAATGGGGATATAGCTGTGATCATCGATGGAATTACCTCGGTCGGCGCTATGGAAAGCAGAATGGATGCTTGGGATCTCGATATCGTCGTTACCGGTTCGCAAAAAGGTTTAATGATACCGCCGGGCATTTCGCACATTGCATTGAGTGATCGTGCATGGAAACTAGTCGGGAAATCCGATTTGCCGAATTATTATTTCGATCTGAAAGCGGCAAAAAAAGCGCTGGATAAAAACGATACACCGTGGACCCCGGCAGTAACGTTATTCATCGGACTCGAGAAAGCATTGAAGATGTTGCGTGAAGAAGGTATTGAAAATGTATGGGCAAGGCATCAGAAACTTGCAGATGCCATCCGAAGCGGCTGCAAAGCGCTCGGATTGAAATTATTAAGTTCATCTCCCTCAAATGCTCTGACTGCGGTGTATGTCCCGGAAGGAGTTGAGTTCAAGAAGTTCAATTCCATAATAAAGCAAAAGTACGGAATTACCGTCGCCGGCGGACAGGGCCATCTGAAAGGGAAGATTTTCCGTATATCGCATCTCGGCTATTACGATGAGCTTGATATGATGACGATGATGGCGGCGCTCGAACGGACGCTTGCTGAAGTGGGTGCGGATATTCAGATGGGCGCCGGATTAACCGCGGCCCAGGAAATTTTCGTAAAATAATTTTATCTCAAAAGGCAGGATACCGTTGTGAATAATAACTACAAGGTCTTAATAACCGATCCGGTCGATAACTCATGTGTGGATATTTTAAAAAACGAAGGGTTTACAGTCGATATGCAAACCGGGTTAAACGAAGCACAAGTATCGGAGCTAATACCCGATTATCATATCCTTATCGTACGAAGCGGGACCCAGGTTACCGAGAAGATAATCGAGTGCGGAATAGAGCTGAAAATTATTGGCCGGGCAGGCACCGGTGTCGATAACATCGATGTCAACGCAGCTACCCGAAAGGGAGTTATTGTTATGAATACTCCCGGGGGCAATACCATTTCTACTGCTGAACACGCAATTTCGTTGCTGATGGCGTTGGCGCGGAATGTTCCTCAGGCGTGTGCTTCGCTGCGTGAAGGAGTCTGGGATAGAAAAACATATCGCGGCGTTGAGTTGGTTGGCAAAACGATAGGAATTATCGGAATCGGAAAGGTCGGTAAGGAAGTTGCCGTGAGATTACAGGGATTCGGTATGAATGTCCTTGGATTCGATCCTCTCGTAGCGGATGATGTCATTGCAAAATTGAACATTGAGTCGGTGAGTTTCGAAGAACTATTGCGGCGTTCGGATTACATCACGCTTCATACACCCTTGACCGACGATACCAGGAATTTATTTAATACACAAACTTTTCAAAAGTGTAAACGCGGCGTCCGGTTAGTGAATTGTGCACGGGGTGGAATTATTAATGAGTCGGAATTACTGGAAGCATTGAACGAGGGGCACGTTGAAGGTGCAGCACTCGACGTGTTCGAAAAAGAGCCGCCTCCAACGGATCATCCATTATTAAAACATCCAAAGGTGGTTGTCACGCCGCATCTCGGCGCCTCGACAGTCGAAGCTCAGGAAAAGGTAGCCGTGCAAATAGCACATCAGATTGCAGATGCGTTGAAGGAACGCTCTCTCATCGGGGCGGTAAACATCAGTGCGGCACAGTTTTCCATACGTGAAGACCACAAGCCATATCTCGATCTCGCCGAACGATTGGGACGTATTGCAGGACAGATAATGGAAGGAAAACTGAAGTCGATAACATTCACCGCCGGGGGTGAAGGATTGTACGGATCGTTTGATATACTGAAATCGGCAGTCCTTCGCGGAGTATTATCTCCACGTTTAGATCATCCGGTGAATGACGTGAATGCACCGTATTTCGCCCGTGAACTGGGAATCGGACTCAGTGACCGGAAAGACGATTATACCGGGAACTATTCGCAGCTTATCGCCGTGGAGTATATGACAGATAAAGAAAAACGAAAGATCTACGGCACTGTGTTCGGAATGAATGCCATACGGATTATCCAGGTAGACGATTACCGCGTCGAAATAGAGCCGACCGGTGCGATGTTGTTTTACTGGAATATCGACAGGCCCGGAATGCTTGCTTCAGTAGGATCGGCTCTTGCAAAAGCGAATATCAATATTGCCGGTTTGAGTCTTGGCCGGAAAGCAATCGGTGCAGAAGCATTGACTATCATTGATCTCGATAATGATGTACCTCATTCGGTTATAAATGAAATAGCAGGCATTGACGGGGTTATAAACCCAAAATTGGTTAAGGTGTAACCCGCTGTGAAAGATGAACTTGCAGTGCTAAAGGATCTAGTACAAAGGCTTGAATCGATAAAAATAAATTATATGCTTACCGGTTCACTTGCCATGATGCATTATGGCGTTCCACGAATGACCCGTGATCTTGATGTCGTAATAGAAATAAATGATGTAGACGATGTTGATAAAATGGTGGCGGCATTCTCTGGATATTATTATATTGATCGAGAAATGATTAAACAATCATTAAAAACTCAAACGATGTTTAATATTGTTCACAATGAGAGTGTAATCAAGGTTGATTTTATCGTAAAAAAGCGTGATCGATATAGAGAACTCGAATTTTCACGCAGAAAACGTATAGAAATTGATGGGATAAAGGTGGATGTTGTAAGCAAAGAAGATTTAATATTGTCAAAATTAGTTTGGATCAAAGATATCCGGTCGGAGCTTCAAGTGAACGACGTAAAAAATTTATGTAAATCGAATTATGATTCAAATTACATAGAGCACTGGGCAGAGAGGTTGAGTGTCAAACAATTATTTGATGAGGTTGTGCGTGCATGATACTTCCCCGGAAATAGAAAAGATATATCGCGAAATGCTTATGAACCGGTCGGGTGAGGAACGGATGAAAATGGGTATGTCGATGTTCACCACAGCGGTCCGGGTTATTTGGTCATCATTGCCCGAGTCAATGTCGGTTATCGATAAGAGAAAGAAACTATTTTTGATATTGTACGGCGATGATTTTTCGAAGGAGCAGAAAGCAAAAATTCTTACACTGATTGAGAAGGGTGAGATAGGGTATGGGTATAAATAGAAAAATCAGGGTTCTCGTAGTTTTTTTAGGCATATTTTTTTCACAGAACATCTCGGCGCAGATATTCGAACTGCCCGCACAGGAAACGTGGCGCTTAACATTAATCGGACAAACCGGCGGGTTCCGCGAGGTTGTCGGAGCAAGTATCGATCCGGCAGGCAACGTGTATATCGTCGATCGTGACGCAAATATGGTTTACAGACTCGACCGGAATGCGTTTGTACAAAATTCCATAGGGGGATACGGCTGGGGAAATCACGAGTTTGACAGACCGACTGATGTGTGGGCTGAAAACGGCATCGATGTATTTGTTGCCGATTACGGCAATCATCGCGTACAGCGCTATGACCGCCGGTTATCCTACGTAGCAACGCTCCAAACACGGAACACCGGTTTTGAGATAGAGCAATTCGGTTATCCTGTCAGTATTGCAATGAATCGCCAGGGCGATTTGTACGTAATCGATGAAGAGAATTTGCGGATTGTCTCGTTTGGCGGTGTGGATCGTCATCGTAAAACGTTCGGCGGTATGGATGCAGGACGTTTTCGTATCAGTTCACCGCGGAAAATTGAAATCTACGCCGACGATCTTGTTGCAGTACGGGATAGCAACAGACTATTATTTTTCGATCAATTCGGGAGCCCATATCGTGAGTTTTCATCCCGGATTCTTTCGCGTTATAAAGATTTTACTATCGTAGACGATTACATATTTTTATTGCGCGACAATACGATCGACATATATCGCGGAGAGCTCCGGCATCCGATTGAACGGATCAATCTTTTACCATATATTTCCGACGACAAAAACATAAAGCGTATTGCCGCGAGTAATAATCGTCTCGTTCTTATGAGCGATGATAACGTGTGGGTATTTTTATTATTACGATAAACAGATCAATTATAAATATATCGAGAATACATCATGACAGAAAATAAAACATTCATTATCCCCATTACGATTGCAATTATTCTATCGATAATAGCGTGTGATTCGAAACCCCGGCGTGCTGTCGACGTACAGCCGCCCATTGCAGAAAAACGCCCCGTCGAGTTGACTATACACGATCATACACGAATAGACAACTATTACTGGTTAAACGAACGCGATAACCCCGAGGTAATTGAATACATAGAAGCGGAGAACGAATATCTTTCGACGATGATGGCGCATACGGAACGATTACAGGATCGTTTGTATAATGAGATGCGCGGTCGTATACGTGAAGATGATCAATCCGTCCCGTATAAAGAAAACGGGTATTATTATTATACACGCTATGAAGAGGGAAGCGAGTATCCGATCTATTGCCGGCGAAAAGGGTCGATGGATGCACGCGAAGAAATTGTTATAAATGCAAATAAAAAAGCCGAAGGACACTCGTTTTTTATGTTGAGCGGGGTTACTATGAGTCCCGAACATGATACTGTGGCGTTTGCGATCGATACCGTGGGAAGGCGAATGTATACTATA
>PWYR01000010.1 GCA_003567775.1 Ignavibacteriales bacterium
CACGAGAAGATACTGCCGCGATACGAATTAGGGAACAAAAAGCTGTAGATCAGAGAGGATATGAATTTGCAAAATATGTATTCGCATATAGTGAGGAATGGCAGGATATTCAGATTGCGTTTGACGATTTCTGGCCGGAGTTCGGAAGTGCAGAATTTAACCCTCCATTCGACGTCACCGACATTGTTGCCATTGATTGGGGACCGCATAGAACATTTTACGATGTTGATTTCTTCATCGATAATATCAGGTTCTTAACGGAAGTGGTTAGTGTCGATGATAACGTCGTTGCCGATCTTCCATCGGATTATAGACTCTATCAAAACTACCCGAATCCTTTTAACCCGAATACGAACATCGAGTATTATATTCCCGAGGCGGGTCATGTTACTTTGGAAATTTATAATACACTCGGACAACGGGTAAGCATATTGGTAGACGAATATCGCCAGCAAGGACGGCATGCCACCGTGTGGAATGCAAGAGATCAATCGGGAAGGGAATTGTCGAGCGGGGTATATTTTTACAGAATAGCTGCCGGTACGTTTGTAGATATTAAGAAAATGACATTAGTTCGATAACATCAAATGACAATAGAAGACCTGACAGGTTTCATAAACCTGTCAGGTCTCTCTATGTATATGATTTAATAAAAGGTGTACCCTATGAAAAACAAAATTTGTATATCGGTTCTGTTATTACTCCTGCTAATTTCGGTTTTACTGCCTGCACAAGAGAAACACGATTTCTACGAAGCCGATTTCTTTCCGTTTTCGGTCTGGTACAGCGGCGGTAAAGCGCGCGCTCCGATGCTATCGGAAATCACACCGGAATCAAAAGAGGAATGGAGGCGCGATCTTGAACAAATCAAGTCGCTTGGCTTTAACACCGTTAGAACGTGGGTTGAATGGGCGGCGTGTGAACCCGAACCCGGTAAATATAATTTTGAGAATTTACGGTTGCTTATGGAATTGGCGCAGGAAGTCGGGTTGAGAGTATTTATTCAGATGTATGTTGATTCCGCACCGGACTGGGTTGCGCAGAAATTTCCTCACGGGTTATTCGAAACGCAGAGCGGTCATAAGGTCTATCCGCAGTCGGCGCCGGGCGCGTGTACCGATAACAGCGACGTGCGAGAGGCCGTGCTTAATTTTTATGCCGAAGCGGCCAGAGTTGCTTCCGGTTATCCGAATTTTTACGGATGGGATCTCTGGAGTGAACCGCATATTATCAACTGGGCGCATATTGACTATATTCCCAACGTGCAGTTTTGTTTTTGTCCGGGAACAAGAGAACGGTATAGAGAATGGTTGGAGGATAAATACGGAACAATTGATGAAGTAAACCGGGCATGGTACAGGTCTTTCAGAGACTGGAACGAGGTCGATCCGCCGCGCTTCAGTACGATACTGAGCTATACCGATTTTATCGACTGGAAAACATTTGTTTATGAGAAACTGGTCGATGACTTGAAAATGCGATATGACGCCGTGCGGAAAGGAGACCCTGATAATATCATTACGGCGCACGCCGTCGGTGCCTCTCTTTTTCAATCGCCGTATGTAGGCGCCGGTGCAACCGACGATTTCCTGATGTCCGAACCCGTCGATTTTTACGGCGTATCTATTTATCCTAAGCACAATCATCCCGACCGGCATTGGTCATTGACCACAATACGCACCGTTATGGATTTTACACGGAGCGCGAACAGAGAGAAGGGGGGATGGTATGTCGGAGAGTTGCAAGCGGGAATGGGAACGATCGCCCTTCTCATCAGCGATCCGGTGACGCCGGATGATCACCGTATTTGGGCATGGTCTGCGATAGCTAAGGGCGCTAAAGGAGTAAATATCTATGCATATTATCCGATGTCGTCCGGTTATGAAGCGGGCGGGTATGGGTTGATCAATCTTGACGGTACGGTGACCGAACGTGCTATCCACGCCGGTAAAATTGCGAGCATAGTAGATCGAAATCAAGAGTTGTTTCTCTCATCCATCCCGATCGAAGCTGAAGTCGGTATTGTCTATAATCCGCTTTCACAAATGGTTGGCGGCATGCAGCGACGCGACTATCCCGGTGCGCATACAAGTTCGCTTATCGGGTATTTCCGTGCCTTTGCCGATCAAAACGTACCGGTTGATTTTATACATCGCGAACATCTCGAAAGGCAGGAGCTTTCGCAATATAAACTTGTGATTGTACCCTGGCCTATAATGATCACCCGCGAAGCCGCGGAAGGTCTCAGTGCATTTGTCGAGAACGGCGGCTATGTACTTGCCGAAGCGCGAATCGGCTGGAACGATGAGCGCGGGTTTGCATCGGAAATTATACCGGGATTGGGTTTACATGAAGTATTCGGTGTACGCGAACACGAAATTCGCATGCGCGAAGCCGAAAACTTTAAAATCGAAATCGTAGACAATGATCATCCTGCAACGTCGATGTTGCAACCCGGTGATATATTACAGGGAAGATTGTACGGTAAATCGGTAATGCCGCTTGAAAACAGCGAAGTCGATATACTTGGACGTCTTGAAGATGGAAATCCGGCGTTGGTAAGTTCCCGTTATGGTAAAGGAGAAGCCATGCTTATCGGATCCTACCTCGGTTATGCTAACCATCCCGATCCGCAGCCGACGAACGAAGCATTTTTTATGAACCTTCTCAACTGGGCAAAAATCGAACGTCCCTTTATAACCTCGCACGATGGAAACACCGGGTCTCCGGTGGAAGTCCGTCTGCAGCAAAACGATAACGGTTATATTCTTTATGTAATCAATCACAGTGAAACGAATGAGGATGTTGCCGTCGATCTCCGGGTAAAAGAAGACGGTGTATATTCGCTGCGTGATATTATTAACGACGAAGAAAGTACATTAACATCAGAAAACAATAACCTGCATATCAAGACAAGCATTGATGCAAAGCACGTGCAGGTAATAGAGATTCGAAGCTGTAAGTAATTCTTAAATCATTTCTTGGAGCATACATGTCCGTTATCGGAATAGATCTTGGCGGCACAAAACTCGCCGCTGCCATTTTTAATAATAACGGTACGATTATACATCGAAATGTTGCACCGTTGGAAGGAAGAAAAGACAAAGCTGTCGGTGAGCTTATAATTTCAGAAATAGAACAACTTATTTCTTTTTCCGGCTCTGCCGGCGAAAGCATATCGGCTATCGGTATTTGTATACCGGGTATATATTATGCTAAAACGGGTTGTGTGTGGGCGCCGAACATACCGGGGTGGGAAAATTATCCGCTGCTCGAAGATGTGCAGCGGTTTGTTCAGGCCAAAAATATTAAAGTGAGAATAGACAGCGACCGGGCGTGCTACATTTTAGGAGAAACCTGGCAGGGTTCCGCTCAAGGTTGCACCGATGCGGTTTTTCTTGCTATCGGCACCGGGATCGGTGCGGGAATACTTTGCAACGGTCAGATTATTCGCGGTCACGGAGATATCGCGGGTGCACTCGGTTGGATGGGACTGCAAAAACCTTTTCGCGAAGTGTATAAGTCCTGCGGTTGCTTTGAATACCACGCATCGGGTGAAGGAATTGTGAAGATAACGCGTGATATACTTATTAAGGAAAGAGCATATTCCGGGTATCTCGGTGATAAGGATCCCGATGCAGTAACTACACGCGACGTATTTGCGGCGTATAAAAAAGGAGATAAGATTGCGATTTATGTGATTGAAGATGCAATAGTAATCTGGGGAATGGCAGTCGCAAATATTGTCAGTACGTTTAATCCGGAAAAGATTATATTAGGCGGCGGTGTATTCGGTCCCGCTGCGCAATTTATCGACCGCATAACCGAAGAAGCGAAAAGATGGGCGCAGCCGATCAGCATGAAGCAGGTGAGCATTGAAGTATCTTCGCTCGGCGGGGATGCGGGACTCATTGGAGCGGGGAAGCTGGCGCTTATAGTGAATAGTTAATTGTTATCGGTTATTTGTTAATTGTAGTTTACCGGATACCGACTATTAACCATTAACAAATAACTATTAACTTTGTTTTTATCATAAAGGAATATATACTTATGTATAATAAAAAACTCGTCTTCATAGCGGCATGCTTCGGTATGTTGATCTTTGGTATTGTTATGGCTGTTCTGGGCGCCGTACTCCCGTCGATTATTGTAAAATTCGACATAGATAAAATAGATGCGGGGTCTCTTTTTCTTTTATTGACATTCGGTATGCTGGTCGGTTCGATGGTCTTCGGTCCGATCGTGGACCGGTATGGATTTAAGGGGTTATTGATTCTCTGTGCTGCAATAATCGCAATCGGAATACAGGGAATTGCTTTTGCACCTTCAATGTTTGTACTCCGCTTATCCCTGTTGTTTATCGGATTTGCTGGAGGCGCAATTAACGGAGGCACTAATGCTCTGGTGTCGGATATCAGTGAGGAACGGCGGGGTTCGGGATTAGCTTATTTAGGAGCGTTCTTTGGAGTCGGCGCCTTTGGCGTCCCGTTACTGCTCGGAACTCTGCTCGATAGGTTTTCCTATGAAACAATAATTGCAGCCGTGGGAGCTACGATTGTACTTCCGTGGTTGTTATTTGTTTTTCTCCGGTTCCCGAAACCGAAACATGAACAAGGATTCCCCATTGCGGAAGGATTGGGACTTACTAAAGAGGGTACGCTGCTCTTATTCGGATTAATTTTATTTATACAAAGCGGAATGGAAATGACCGTCGGCGGTTGGTCGGCTACATTTCTGATTGAGGAAGTACAGGTTGATGCACAGCGGGCTGTATTGTTCCTTTCCCTTTTCTGGCTCGGGATGGTGTTTGCACGATTGGTGCTCGGCGCATTATTGAAATATATTTCCGCCGCATCGGTTCTGTGGTTCTCTCTTTTAATTGCATTTACCGGATCGTTGATGATGCTGCTCTCAAACGGGGCGGGAACTGCGGTAACCGGTTTGGTGCTTGCCGGATTGGGTTTCGCCGCTGTTTTCCCCGTAATTTTCGCGTATGTTGGCGACATTTATTCAAGGTTGTCGGGAACCGCATTTAGCGTAGTTCTGGTAATGGCATTGACGGGGGGAATGCTCTATCCATATGTAACGGGGATATTGGCAAATTCTTTCGGTCTGCGTATATCATTAATTATTATACCGTGCAGTCTTGTCATATCCGGAATTGTTTCCATAATTGTTCTCCGACGAACCCGGAGAGCGGATCTTGTTAAATAGTTATTGGTTAATAGTTATCTGTTATCTGTTAATGGTGATTGTCGCCGAATACACTATTAACCAATAACAAATAACTATTAACATGATTTCAATATTCACAGAATAATCAGGAGTAATAATACATGCTTGCAACACAATGGTTGGCGAACGCACGCGACGTAATGGACAAAATAGAATCGACTCAAATGGATAACATCAAACAAGCCGCTTCGATAATGGCGGAATCGATTGCCGCTGAACGATGGGTCCATACATTCGGGTGCGGTCACGCCACACTGCCGATCGAAGAGATGTATCCGAGAATCGGCGGTTTTGTCGGTTTCCATCCGATGATCGAACTGCCCCTTACGTTTTTTACTAATATAGTCGGCGGAATGGGAGTTCATCAGTTTGTATTTTTAGAGCGGGTGGAAGGATACGGTAAGGAAATTATGAAGAGTTACAATTTCGATCCGCGCGATACAATGTGGCTGTTCTCACATTCGGGAATTAACAATGTGAATATCGATATAGCGCTCGAAGCTAAGAATATCGGTATGAAAGTAGTGGTGCTGGGATCGGCTGAAGCGTTTAAAGATACGAAGACACGCCATTCGTCGGGCAAAAAAATATTCGAACTTGCGGATGTCGTCGTTGATATTTGTGTCCCGGCAGTCGATGCATCGATAGATCTGAAAAATCATCAGGATAAAATAGCGCCGGTATCCACGATCGCTTTTGTAAGTGCGGTGTGGATGATCGTGGCGACCGTCGCGGAAATATTAGTTGACCGCGGCAAAAAACTCTATATTCATCCGTCACATAATGTGCCGGGCGATGCTAATGCCCGCGACCGGCTCGATGCGGCGCTGAGTGAATACAAGCGCCGCATTGCGGGCGTGTAGTGTAGGGAGATGGTGTTCACTTGTGGGAGAGAATGTGTGGAGGAAAGTGGGCTCCATCTGTGCGAAGGGTGGTTATTTGTTATCGGTTAATGGTTAATCGTAGTTTCGTGGAAACAAAACCGACCATTAACCAATAACAAATAACTATTAACTCACTGTGGTCTCAGATAAACCTGCGTTCCCTCAACAAATGTAGACCATACGGAATAGTCAGGATCAACGAGCACAATATCGGCATCTTTACCCGGTTCGAGAGAACCTTTTCTACTGTCGATGCCGAGAAGTTTAGCGGGTACACCGGTTACTGTATTGATCGCCGTTTCGAAGCTACATCCGGTGAATTCCATGAATTTAACGGCGATGTCACCGAGACTCATTGTTGAACCGATGAGCGTGCCGTCGAGATAGCGTGCTGCGCCGTTTTTTGATTCGTACTCTTTACCGTTGTAAATATATCTGCCTTCGGGCAGTCCTATGCCGTGCATACCGTCGGTGATGCAGATACATCTGTCGCCCCCCATTATCCGATAGGTAAAATTGATAATGCGCGGATGAATGTGGTGACCGTCGCTTATGATCTGTGCGGTAATTTCTTTATGCTCAAAAATTGCCGTAAGCGGACCGGGATTGCGATGATGAAGCGGCGGCATAGCATTGAAAAGGTGTGTAACATGATTAATGCCGGCTTCGAAGCCGAGTATCGTTTCCTCATAAGTCGCATCGGAATGGGCAAAAGAGGCGATTACGTCGTAATTTACAAGGGATTTGATTATATTAAGATTGCCGGGAAGTTCGGGAGCGATGGTCATCATTTTGAGTGTATTGCCGGTAACTTCAAGAATTTCATCAAGTTTTTCCGGAGATGAATCGTATATGCATTTTTCTGAGAGACCGCCTTTTTTCTTTACATTAATAAACGGTCCTTCGATATGAAAGCCGTGCATTATAGCGCCTTTGAGACCGTGCCCGACAAAATTTCTCCCGGATTTCAGATGTACATTTCCTTCGTCAGGTTTAACGACGGTTGTACCCAAAAACCCTGTTGTTCCGGTTTTTGCAAGCGTTTGGGAGATTGTTTGAAGCGCTTCTTCGGTTCCATCAAGTATATCAGCGCCGCCGGCG
Organism: Ignavibacteriales bacterium; assembly: GCA_003567775.1. Lineage (GTDB taxonomy): Bacteria > Bacteroidota > Ignavibacteria > T3Sed10-11 > T3Sed10-11 > T3Sed10-11. Next base: position 7,221 of record PWYR01000010.1, read on the forward strand.
CCTTGAATATGGACATCGATAAAACCCGGGGCCGCAATTCGTCCGCCGGCATCGATGTGTTTGATATCGGAGTGATCATCCCCCGGGATGATGGAACGGATAGTCTTGCCTTCGATAAGTATGTCGACCGGTTTAGCACCGGAGGGTGAGTTGTATAAACGGCAGTTCTTGATTAATAGTGTGTTGTTCATTGATATAGATGCAATTTAAATTAATGGATAATACAGAAAATAAACAACTAAAGATAAATAAAGTTAACGAATAATAAAACATTACATGAGTATCACAATCCGGACGGTTGAACGCAACGATATTCCACAGATCATTTCTATCTGGAATAAATCGCTGCAGCTCGATGCAATAACGATCGATACGTTTGAATCGAAAATACTCCTCGACGAGAATTTCGATCCTGAGACATTGTTAGTTGCCGTCCAAAATAATCAATTAGTCGGATTTGTTGTCGGAATGTATGCCTGTCGCATTCCGCTCGGTGATCACGATCCGGATGCTAAGCGGTCGTGGATTACCGCATTTGCCGTGTTAAGGGATTTTCGTAGAATGGGGATCGGGAATAAACTTATAACCACTGTTTTCGATACCTTTCGGTCGCGTGGTAAATCTGAGTGTTTCATATCCTCGTACCCGCCCGGTTATTTCACTCCGGGTATCGATGAGAAGGAATATGCGCAGGCAGTATCGTTTCTAAAATCTCTTGGTTTTGTAGAAGATTCCCGTCCGCTGAGTATGGACGCTTCTATTGTGCATTTTAAAATTAAACCGAAAATAATTGAAAAAGAAGAACAACTGAAAGCCGGCGGTATTGTTATCCGCTCTTATCAGCGGCAAGATATCATACCGTTTCTCCGGTTTATGGAAACCGAAATGCCTTACGATTGGCTGCGCATCGCCCGTAAAAATCTTTGCGATCTCGCGAGAGGATTGTTCAGTTCCGATCAGATATTTGTCGTGACGAAAGACGATGCGATTATAGGTTATTGTCAATACGAGGGGTCTCACTTCGGACCGTTTGGCGTCGCGAAAGAGTATCAGGGAAGGGGAATCGGGACGGTGCTTCTTGCCCGGACGGTGGAACGAATGCGGATGCGCGGACTGCACAATGCGTGGGTGATGTGGACCGACGATAAAGCCGCACATGTGTATGCGAAACTTGGTTTTACTGAGACACGACGTTTTGTTATATTTAAAAAGATACTACGATAATTTCATAATCGGTTATCGGTTATTTGTTAATGGTTAATGGTAACTTGTTCGACGAATACCGTTAACAAATAACCAATTAACTATTAACAATATATTTGAGAAACACGGAGATGAACATGAAAATCTTATTTATTTTATTATGTACTTTACTCATAGCAAAAGGAAATGCACAGATGAATGAACCACAACAAATACGGACGATACTTGCGGTTGGCGCTCATGCAGGCGATATGGAGGTTTCTTGCGGTGCGGTGCTTGCCAAACATGCAAAGCAAGGAGACCGTGTCGTGATGCTGCATTTGACGCTTGGTGAGGGAGG
>PWYR01000139.1 GCA_003567775.1 Ignavibacteriales bacterium
CGATTACCGTCGAAGGATTGGAATTTTCTGCTGCGCATTTTCATCACGCGCCCGCCGGCGAGAACGGTCCGGTTGTCCGGACTCTCACAAACGACTTTGATGGTATGATGACCGCAACAGGAATCTGGAGAAGCACCGACGATGAACCATTGACCGGAGAACTTATCGACGAATTGCTTGCAGGAAACATTTATGTCAATTTCCATACCTCCGCATATCCCGCGGGGGAAATACGAGGACAGCTCGGTGTCGGAATAATTACCTCGGTCGATGAAATTCCGGGCGCCATACCTTCCCGTTTCAGCTTATCACAAAATTATCCAAATCCATTTAATCCTTCGACCGTTATCTCATTCGATCTTCCGCAAAGGGAAAGTGTTACATTAAAAATATACGATTTACTCGGACGGGAAATCGCAACTCTCATTAACAATGAGAAATTTACTGCGGGGTCGTTCAACGTACAATTTGAAGCGGGTAACCTCGGTAGTGGAATTTACTTCTATAGATTATCAACGGAATCATTTACACAAACAAGAAGAATGATGTTAATACGATAAAAGGGAGGTATGTATGTTGTATTTCACAAGAACTGCGGCCGGCTTATTAGTGATGCTATCAATTGTCCTAACGGGATGCAATGACGACGATCCTGTCGGACCTGATCCCGGTGAAGATGTTTCGTTCAGTCAACACGTCCTGCCGATCTTTCAGCAACACGGATGTACGGATTGTCACGGAGCGACATTACAGGAAAATAATCTACGGGTCGATTCCGTGGAGAGATTGCTCATCGGCGGAGATCAACTCGGACCGGCGGTCATCCCGGGCAATGCAGAAGAAAGTCCATTGATCCGGCAAATGTCGGCCAATCCGCCTCTCGGCAACAGAATGCCGCTCGGTATGTCGCCCGTACCGGAAAGTCAGCAGAACACAATCAGGGATTGGATCAATGAAGGAGCGGAGGATAACTAAATAACTTGTCGGAAAAGATGAAGAGAACGGGTAAAAAAAACCGGCGCAAGATATTAAATCTACTTATTCTGGGTTGGACGGGAATAACAACCATTCCCTTCCTCTCTACAGTCTTGCGATACACATCCCCTCCGGAACGAAGGGGACCCATGACAGGTGCAGTAGCAACAACCGGAGATGTCCCTCCGAACACCGGCAAAATCGTTTCGTTAGGAAACAGGCCCGTTCTCCTCATCACAACACCCGATGGGGGTCAGAGAGCATTTCTGGCAAACTGCACGCACCTGGGATGTGTGGTCCGGTACCGTGAGGAAGAAAACGATATCTTTTGCGCCTGCCATAACAGTGTGTTTGATATCGAGGGAAACAATATCTCGGGTCCTGCTCCGCGACCGTTACCTCAGCTCCCCATTGAAATCGACAATGACAATATCATTGTGACAGTATCATGATTCCTCATCTGCTCAACAGACTATTACGATTGGCGCCGGCAATCCGCACCTGGTGCGAGGAGCGATTGCCGGTTGCAACCATTGATGATCATCTTAAGAGTAAAATGGTACCCCGGCACCGGCATACGGTATGGTATTATCTCGGCGGGCTTACGCTGTTCTTTTTTATTGTTCAAATCATTACCGGTGTATTGCTTATGATATATTACAAGCCAACCATCGACGGTGCGCATGAAAGTGTGGCATATATTATTAACGACGTACCCTTCGGTTGGCTTATCAGATCGATTCATAGCTGGGCTGCGAATTTAATGATCGCAACACTGCTCCTCCATCTGGCGTCCGTATTTTATCTTCAGGCATACCGTCCTCCGCGCGAGTTAATGTGGATATCGGGATTTATCCTGCTCTTTCTCGTACTTGGATTCGGTTTTACCGGCTATCTTCTTCCATGGGATGATATTGCTTTCTATGCAACACAAATCGGCACCGAGGTGCCGAAAACCATTCCGGTTATCGGTCCGACGTTGGTTTCACTATTGCGGGGTGGAGAGGATATCGGAGAAGCTACGATACCTCGTATGTATACGCTTCATGTTTTTATATTACCGATCGCGACCTTACTCCTCATAAGTGTTCATTTATTTTTGAACCAATACTATGGATTAAGTAAACCGATCAAGACACCCCAAAAAGGAAAAGATATCCCATTTTATCCGAATTTTCTGCTCCGCGATTTTCGGGCCTGGGGAATCGCATTTATTTTCCTGCTTTTTCTGGCAATTCTGATTCCCTGGGAATTGGGAGAAGAGGCGGATCTACTCCGCCCCGCTCCGGAAGGTGCCAAGCCGGAATGGTATTTCCTGCCATTGTACCAAACTCTCAATATACTACCGTCTCAGATATGGTTCTTGAACAGCGAGACAATCCTGAATATCGCTTTGATGTTCGGAGGATTAACTGTGTTATTGTTACCGTTTCTTGACCGCAAAGGAAAAAACGGAGAACACAACAAATTAATCTTGATCACTGGAACTATAATTATTTTATATTGTATAATAATAACGATTAGCGCTTATATTTAATCGAAGCGACACATAATGCTTACATTAATAATCTTTATATTTCTCTCGTCATTCAACTCTATGCAGACCGGAACTCATACAATTGACTATGTTCCCGATACATCTGAAATTGTCATTATGAATGCGGAGGAAACGGGTAACAATGAAACAAAAATAGAATTTCCGTCATTTGCATATAGAGTTAATCTCTTAATATACTTTGTTATCCCGGTGCTTTTGTTAGTAATATTATTATTACTTAAGATCCATCAACTTAATAGAGAAGAATCCAATGAAAACCATACTATTTCTTTGTAGTAGTGTACTAATATTCATGCTCGCGGTGTTAGACACAACAGACACACCGGCGATCGATTCGAATTGCAAAGATACCGCTGTTTCTTTCAAACATGATGTCTTCCCCATTATTGAGGAAAATTGTCTACCCTGCCACCTACAGGAAGAGCGAAATATGAGCAGATTATTCATAGACAATTATAATCTCTTGATGAAGGGCGGGTTTAACGGTCCGCCCATTAAACCGGGCAATGCGGAGGAAAGTTTACTGATAAAAAAGGTCAGTCCCGACCCTCCGTTTGGTGAACGAATGCCTTTAAGAAGTAAAAATTATCTAACCGATGATGAGATAGCTATCATTACACAGTGGATCGATGAAGGTGCGGAGGATAACTAATCAAACAAACCGGCGGGATGCAGGGGGAGATATCCCGCCGCGCTTATTATCATCGTGTCGCCTCTTCAATTAAATATAACAATGATCGATATTGTCTGTCACTCACGACGGACAAACCGATTTCACACCCTCTGCTTGTTGAATATCCCTCCGTAACATGATCCGGAAGAGATTCGTTGAGGTTATTCAATGCCGATTCGGTCAGCTCGGGATGCAAAAAGCCGCGATCACCTGCAAAACCGCAACATGTGACAAACGGCGGGATGATAACTTCATCCGCACACATACTTGCGACTTGTTTTATTTTATCATCCAATCCCAATTTGCGGGAACTGCACGGAACATGAACCGCAACTGATTTCGGTATTTTAGAAAATGTGAGATTGTCGATAAGATGATCGAGTACAAATTCTGCGGGATCATAAATCTTTAAGGACGGATCGAACATTTCTATCATTCGCTGTACACAGGGACTTGTATCCATAAGAATCGGAATCTCACCGTTGCCGGATTCCCGCTTTAACCCGGCTTCCATTTCCCGGGCTTTTTCATCACCCTGTTTTACAAATCCTTTGCTGGAAAAAGCAAGACCACAACAAAGTTCTTTTATATTCCGGGGGTAAATTATATTGTAACCGGCTTTCTTCAGCAGCGATTCCGTAACCTGTATTTGAGATCTTGTATCATTGCTTCCTCTATACACTCCCATCAACCTGCTCACGCAACCCGGGACATACACAACCGAATCCGAACCGCCGTTGTTGTGTCCGTTTACTCTCAATGGACCTGCTGCACGCGGCATATATTTAGTCCAGTGCGGAATTCTCCCGCCGCTCAACCTCCGCAACGATCCGGTTATGGATGCCATTGCCCCGGCGCCAAAAACTTTGTGAAACCCATCGGCGATATTCATTCCGAATCGCATTATTGAAATCGATGCTCCCATTTTCCCCGAAATTAGTGATGCAACACTGTTTGCAGTGGGTGAGGTATTACTTTCCCGCAGCACTTTAATTAGTTTTCCGGTATCGATATCGACAGGACAGCTTGTAGCACACATACCATCAACCGCGCATGTATCTTCTCCCTGGTATTTATATATTTTCTTTAACCGGGAAAGAAGAGGCGGATTCCCGGCAGTGTCTGAAAGACGCGTTATCTCGCGCCAGGCAACAATTCGCTGCCGGGGTGTGAGTGTAAGATCTTTCGACGGACAGTGTACTTCACAAAAACCGCATTCGATGCATTTATCTATAAGTTCATGCGCAGCCGGCATAGGTTTTAAATCTTTTAGATAGATAAGGGGATCGCTGTTCAGTATCACTCCGGGATTCAAAAGATTTTTCGGGTCGAAGATATTTTTTATCTCTTTCATTAATTCGTACGCCTCTCTTCCCCATTCCATTTCTACGAACGGCGCCATATTTCGTCCCGTCCCGTGTTCCGCCTTCAACGCACCGTCGTATTTATGTACCACCATCTTCGTTACATCATTCATAAAATCCCGGTATCTGACGACTTCTTCCGATGAATTGAAATCCTGATTAAAAACAAAATGTAAATTACCTTCGAGTGCATGACCAAATATGATGGCTTCGTCATACCCGTGTTTTACAAAAAGAGCTTGCAATTCAATAGTTGCTTCTGCGAGTGCGTTGATCGGGAAAGCTACATCCTCGATGATCACGGTCGTACCGATCTGACGCATATAGCCGAGCGCCGGAAAGAGTCCCTTGCGTATATTCCAGTACAGAGTGTACTCTACCGGATCGTCTGTAAATTCAACCGGGCGTGCCTTCTGCAATGATTCGATTGATTTCGTAATGTCATTAATATTCTTACCGAGTGTATCCTCATCTCCGGCGCGAGTTTCGACAAGAAGACAGGCAACCGATTCTTCAAGCTCTTTTAGATACGGAGGTATTCCTGTTTTATTTTCAACCGACCGCAGCGATGCCCGGTCCATTAACTCTACGGCATCCACATGTTGTTGTTTCAATATTACAACCGCATCGCACGCCGTCTTGATATCGTGGAAAAACATCAATGAGCTTGCTTTAAACGGATGCTCGACAACAGTGTTATAAGTCACTTCAGCAATAAAACCAAGCGTACCTTCAGAGCCGATCATAAGGTGTTCTATAATATCGATCGGATCGTCAAAATCAACCAGAGCATTCAGACTATATCCGTTGGTGTTCTTCATTTTAAATTTATCGCGGATGCGGTTTGCAAGTAGTTCGTTCTCTTTTATCTTGTTTGATAACGCAAGAATACGATCGCACATAGATTTATGCGATTCTAAAAATATCCGTCTGCTGTCTTCATCATTGGTATCCAGCAGCGTACCGTCGGCAAAAATGATTTTCATTCCCGCAAGGGTTTTGTAACTGTTCTGTGCAACACCGCAGCACATGCCGCTCGCATTGTTGGCGGCAATACCGCCGATCATTGCAGAATTGATGGATGCCGGGTCGGGACCGATCTTTCGCCCGTACGGTGCAAGATAGACATTAGCGTGAGAACCGATAATACCGGGTTGCAGCTTTATTTTGTTTCCTTCTTCGAGTATCTGATATGTATTCCACGTATGCCCGAGAAGCACAAGAACAGAATCTGATATTGCCTGTCCCGACAAACTGGTTCCTGCTGCGCGAAACGTTGCAGGCGCATCATATTTGTTGCACAACTCAAGTGTTTTTATTACTTCATCCTCGTTTTCTACCTTCACAACGAGTTTCGGGATCAATCGATAAAAACTTGCATCGGTTCCGTAGGTAAGTGTCCGTAATTCATCGTGGATTAATCTGTTTTCGGGTATATAGTGTCGAAGGTCATTATAGAATTGTGAATATACACCGGTGAGCATTGCGAACCTCATCTTGAATGTTTCATGAATATCTGGTATGATTATATGTTGTAATAATATAATTTTAATATATCCATTTATCAAGAAATGTTATTTTTTTGTATATTACTACATTGACAAGCAGACAAAATCACAAAAATATATAAGGGTATATTCGATGATGCTTACATCGCTTCAAAAGAGATTGGCTTATTTTTTCGTTTTATTGTGCCTGCCGTTGATTACACATTCATATTCACCGAATGTTGAAATCCATGACAACCGGGTGGTCTTAACCGGAGAATACAATCCGGAGATTCCGGCGCCGTCGGACATACTCGGATTCCACATCGGTGAACGATTTACCGATTACCGTAATCTTGAGCGTTATCTACATGCAATTGCGGATGCCAGCGACCGCGTTGCAATTCATCAATACGGTACGTCATATCAACACCGGCCGCTTCAGGTATTGTACATCAGCACTCCCGGAAACCTTAAAAATTTAGATACTATCCGGAAAAATAACTCACTGCTAACAGATCCACGGAACATAACTAATCAAAACGCGAACGAAATCATAGAAGGAGCGCCGGCAATTATATGGCTCGCATATAATGTACACGGAAGCGAGGCGTCCGGAACCGAAGCTGCAATCTTAACAATGTATCATCTCGCCGCATCGATGGACGATGAACTTATTGAAGCGCTTGAAAACATAGTTATAGTACTCGATCCCCTGGTGAATCCGGACGGACGCGAGCGATATGTAAACTACATTAACAGTATGTCGCAACGTTCTCCAAACTCCGATCCGCAATCAATTGAACATTACGAACCCTGGCCGCGCAGCCGCACAAATCATTATTTATTCGATCTGAACCGTGACTGGGCATGGCTCACGCAGCGGGAAACTCAACAACGTGTTGCACTGTATCGGAAATTGATGCCGCATGTATATATAGATTATCACGAAATGGGTCGTGAATCGACATACTTCTTTTTTCCGGCAACGCCTCCATTTAACCCTCACTATCCCGAAGCGGTTCGTGAATGGGGTAAAACATTCGGGAAAGCGAATGCCTCAATGCTCGATAGACACGGGGTACCGTATTATACAGGCGAGGTGTTCGACTTATTTTATCCCGGCTACGGTGATTCCTGGCCCACATTTAACGGCGCTATCGGCATGACCTATGAACAGGCAGGCGGAAGCACCGGACGCGCTTATGAACGAGCGGATGAACATATACTTACACTCGCCGAACGCGCTCACAACCATTTCCTGACCGGCATATCTACTATTAAAACCGCCTATGAAAACAAAAAAGCATTACTACGTTATTTTTACACATTCTGGCAAGAAGGTATTACGGGAACATCGGATAATATTAAATCGGTCATAATTAGAAATAGTGAAGATCCGAATCGGACTGCCGACCTCATAGATGTTCTATTACAACACGGAATCGAAGTGCACCAATTGACCGACAATAAAACTATACGGAACACGACACGATTTTTTACCGACGAACCGGGACAGCACCGGTTTCCTGCGGGAACCTACATCATAAATTTCAATCAACCTCGCAGCCGACTCGCAAAAACACTGCTCGAGCCGCATGTCGATCTACCCGATACATTCTTTTTCGATATAACAGCATGGTCATTGCCTGCGGCGTATAACACAGAAGCTTATACGTCTGCGGCATTAATAACATCCGGTATTGAAAAAATCACGGCGCCGGTACGATCGAAAGGGAACGTTAGTGGTCAAGCTTCTTATGCATATCTAATGTCCTGGGAACAGGACAAAGCGGCTGCCGTTTTGTGGGAATTGATTAATAACGAATACTCCGCACATTTTTCCATGCGATCCTTCACTCAACAAAACAGGGAATTTCCACCGGGTTCAATTGTTATATACACCCGATCTAATCCACAGTCCTTACACGCCGATCTCCAAAAATATGCAACAAAACATGGCGTTACCATTCATGCCACGAATACCGGCTTATCGGATTATGGCGTTGATCTTGGTTCAAATCACATTCGTCCGGTTAAAAAACCGAAAATAGGTGTGGCAACCGATAGGCCGGTCATTCCGGGTGAATACGGAGAGTTGTGGTATCTGTTTGATGAAGTGTATAATATCCCTTTTACCCCTCTCAGGACAGAACAAATTGCCAGCATCGATCTCTCCCGTTATAATGTCCTCATTTTACCCGGCGACGGCGCCGGACAGGGATACCGAAATATTATAGATTCAACAACGGTTAACTCTATACGTCGGTGGATACATCAAGGCGGTATTCTGATCACCATCGGAGGAGCGTCGCAATTTGCAACAAAGGAAGCATCCGGATTAACTTCCGTCACTGCTTCAACCGGCGAAGATAACGAAGATAATGCAGAATCGGTAAAAAAGCGCCGTGAAAAACTAAAACGCATGGGATTCCGGGAACGACAGGAATTCCTGCAACGCGAGCGTATAGCGGGCGCTCTGTTCCGGGTTTCATTGGATAATACGCATCCGCTTGCCTTCGGTTACGATCGGGATATTACAATGTTAAAACGCGGATCACAGACTCTGCAACTCTCTGATAGCGGTTATAATGTCGGGATTTTTTCCGATGATGAACCGCTGAGCGGCTATGCAGCGGACCAATTGGTCGAGAGAATTAAAGACACCGCTTATTTAATAGATTTCCCGATAGGAAACGGACATGTGGTGATGTTCTCGGATAATCCGCATTTCAGAATGTTCTGGCATGGGTTGACAAAGATGTTCCTCAATGCAACACTCTTTTTGCACTGAAATATTTGAATATTTCGAAAAAGAATGTTATATTACCTGTTTGTTTTGGGGCGTAGTCCCGACCTGTCGGCATATGGTACCCCGCTTTGCAGGACATGCGCAGGTCAAGATAAATTTTTTAATGGGGCGTAGCCAAGCGGTAAGGCAGCGGCCTTTGGAGCCGCCACGCGCAGGTTCGAATCCTGCCGCCCCAGCAAAAAAAACACAACACCATCAGTGAGGTACTACTGATGCAAGTGTCCATTCACCCCGAAAAATTGGGGTGAGGCGACTAACCCTGATAGTATAATATTCATATTGGAAAATAAAGTGAAAATTTTTTCAGGAAGAGCTAATCGCCCGCTTGCAGAAAATATCGCGCGTGAAACCGACGTTAAACTCGGTGAATGCGATATCCGCAATTTCAGCGACGGCGAGATTTGGGTAAAATATACAGAGAATATTCGCGGTTCGGACGTTTATATTATACAACCAACGCACCCCCCCGCTGAAAATCTCCTTGAACTTCTTTTATTAATAGATGCGGCTAAACGCTCGTCCGCGCGACGGGTAACTGCTGTCATACCATATTTTGGGTACGCGCGTCAGGATAGAAAAGACCAACCCCGCGTCTCAATCAGCGCTAAGCTTGTTGCAAATCTTATAACTACTGCGGGGGCGGACCGGGTATTAACAATGGATCTGCACGCACCGCAAATTCAGGGATTTTTCGATATTCCGTTCGATCACCTTTATTCATCGGCTGTATTTATTCCTTACTTCAGGGAATTGCAAATACCGGATCTTGCAATCGCATCTCCGGATGTCGGGGGATTAAAACTTGCCCGTGCGTATGCAAAGCGTCTTAGCGGTGATCTGGTCCTGATAGATAAACGAAGACCGAATCCCAACGTCGCCGAAGTTATGAATATCGTCGGTACGGTCAAGGACAGAAACATCCTCATCGTCGATGATCTCATTGATACCGCCGGAACATTTACCGGCGCGGTCGATGCACTCAAAAAAGCAGGAGCAAAAAAGATTTATGGTGCGTGTACCCATCCGATATTATCGGGAAATGCAATTGAACGCATCAACAATTGTGATATAACAAAATTAATTGTTACCGATACGGTTCCGTCTAAAACCGACAACGAAAAGATTTACATTCGTTCGGTCGCAAAAATTTTCGCAGAAGCAATTATTCGAACGCATAATAACGAATCGATCAGTTCACTTTTTGATATTGATAAAGATAAATTATAACAACATCCATAAGGAGCAATAATGTCTGAAATAGTGGTTGAGGCAAAAATTAGAAGGGACATTAGGAAAAAAGCCAAGAGTGTCCGCAACGATGGGTATATTCCCGGAATTTTTTATGGTCACGGTGAAGAAAATATCCCGATCCAGACAACCATTACCAATTTACGACCGGTAGTCTATACAAGCGATACGCATATTATCAGCTTAAAACTCGATAATGGAGAAACGAAAACCTGCATCATTCGTGATATTCAGTTTGATCCAATAACCGATAAAATCGTCCATATCGACCTGCTTGCTTTACGATCAGACGAAAAAGTAACGATGGAAATTCCGATCTCACTGAAAGGTACAGCAAAAGGCGTAAAAGACGGGGGTATGGTTCAGCACGTTCTACACCGCATCGAGGTTAAATGTTTTCCGAAAGATATTCCGGAACATATAGACGTAGAGATTACAAATCTCGAAATCGGGGATTCGATTCACGTCAAATCTCTTAGCATACCGAACGTCGAAATACTTGAAGATGAAGAATCGACGATTGTATCCGTCGTACCGCCGACAGTGTTGAAAGAACCTGAGGAAGAAGCAGCCGAAGCAGCCGAAGAGCTTGAAGAACCGGAAGTAGTCGGTAAAGGCAAGAAGGAAGAGGATGAAGATGAAGGCGAAGACGATAACAAGAAAGAAGATAAGTAACGGAAAAACAGTTTGTGAGATTACTCGTTGGTCTCGGCAATCCGGGTAAACAGTATGAAGAAACCCGGCACAATACCGGATTCCGGGTTGTTGACCGGCTCAAAAAAACAGTAAACGCCGCACCGCTTGAATCCACAGGATGGTTCAAGTTGTTTGACGGCAGATTTGAGGATGAAAGAATTTTATTCCTCTACCCGCTCACCTTTATGAATCGGAGCGGTATTGCAGTCAGTGATATTGCACTGCAATTTGACATCGAAACAAATAATATAATCGTCATTTACGATGATTTTAATCTTCCATTGGGGAGTATAAGAATACGACCCGGTGGCAGCGCAGGCGGACATAACGGTCTCAGCTCGGTACTCGAAGTGATGCAAACAAATGACATACCGCGCGTGCGGCTCGGTATCTTTAACGAAGCATTGTTCTCGAAATATACCGACGCAGCCGACTTCGTTTTATCCGCTTTCGAAACAGATGAGGAACCAATTGTTACAACTATGATACAACAAGCACATAATGCAACATTAATGATGATGAAGGATGGAATTTCTAAAGCTATGAATAGCTTTAATAAAGTGGCGGAAGACGATAAATCCACCAAACTCAATAAAAACAGGGAATCATAATGGAATCATTTTTACCTCTCGCACCAATTTTTGGTGTTCTTGGATTACTTGCAGCTTTATTATTATACGGCTTTATCAAACGTCAACCCGCAGGTTCGGAGGTAATGCGCGAACTCTCGGATCAGATACATCTTGGCGCAATGACTTTTTTAAGAAGAGAATATACTGTATTAGCAGTTTTCGTATTGGTAGTTTTTGTTTTACTCGGCAGCTTCATCAGTTGGTCAACGGCAATTGCATTTATTTCCGGCGCCATCTGTTCGGCGCTTGCCGGCTTTTTCGGTATGAAAGCCGCAACCAAAGCTAATGTTCGCACGACCGAAGCCGCCCGCAGTCTCGGACAGAATAGCGCGCTAACCGTCGCATTTTACGGCGGATCGGTTATGGGGCTATCCGTTGCAAGTTTGGGATTGTTCGGAGTCGGTATTTTATTTTTAATATACGGAAGCCCGGCAACTGCTCAGGTGATTAATGGTTTTGCAATGGGTGCAAGCTCAATAGCTTTGTTTGCCCGTGTCGGAGGTGGAATTTATACAAAATCTGCCGACGTCGGAGCAGATCTTGTCGGCAAAGTCGAAGCAGGTATTCCCGAAGACGATCCCCGCAATCCTGCTGTAATTGCCGATAACGTAGGTGATAATGTCGGAGATGTCGCCGGTATGGGCGCCGATATTTTTGAATCTTATGTCGGCTCGATGATTGCGGCTATTGCAATTGCAGCAACGGCGGCGACCTCAATTATCATAGAAATGGGCGCCACACACCTAAATTTACAGGCACTTACGGGATCGGCGCTCGAAGAAGCAGTTGACACGATTCGTTTGGGATTAATGTCGCTTCCCCTCCTGCTCGTAATGGCAGGACTGATTACCTCACTGATCGGGATCGCATCGATTCGGGTTATGAAAAATATGGATCCTGCGGCAGTGCTTCGATACTCGGCGTTTGTTAGTAACATACTATTTTTAGTTTTGGCTTTTATCATAGTTAATGCGCTCGATATGTCGAACAACATATTCTGGGCAATCCTTGCCGGCGCCCTTACCGGAACTCTAATCGGTCTCTCCACTGAATATTATACGGCAGGTAAACCGATTCGTACAATCGCAAACTCAAGTAAAACCGGTGTTGCGACTAACATTATTACCGGTTTTGCAATCGGATTGGAGAGCGTTATCATCCCGATGCTGCTTATCTGCGTTGCAATTTTCATCGCATATGAAGTTGCGTTCCTGTACGGTATCGCCATTGCAGCCGTCGGTATGCTTGCAACAGTCGGAATAACAATGTCGGTCGATGCATACGGTCCGGTCGCCGATAATGCAGGCGGCATCTCTGAAATGGCAGAACTTGGTCCCGAGGTTCGTTCAATTACAGATCGACTCGATGCACTCGGAAACACCACCGCTGCCATTGGAAAAGGGTTTGCTATCGGATCCGCCGCACTCACCGCGCTTGCACTCTATGCCGCATACACATCGGCAGTGGGAACCGCCGGACCGGAATTTGTGATTAACCTTATATCACCGACGGTAGTGATCGGATTGTTTATTGGGGGCATTATACCTTTTGCCGTCGCATCCTTAACAATGACTTCCGTAGGGAAAGCGGCATTTAAAATGATCGAAGAAGTACGCCGTCAATTCAAAGAAATTACCGGACTGATGGAAGGAAAAGCAAAACCCGATACCGCACGATGCGTGGATATAAGCGCAACCGCTGCTCTGAAAGAAATGGTTCTACCCGGTTTGATCGCAGTCCTCGCGCCAGTTATCGTCGGATTCACACTCGGACCCGAGGCGCTGGGCGGTATGCTCGGCGGGGCAACGCTCACCGGTGTTTTGCTTGCTCTATTAATGGCGAATTCCGGTGGTGCGTGGGATAATGCGAAAAAATATATTGAAGCCGGTAATCTCGGTGGAAAAGGTTCCGATGTTCACAAAGCGGCTGTTGTCGGCGATACCGTCGGCGATCCGTTTAAAGATACATCGGGTCCCTCAATGAACATTTTAATTAAGTTAATGGCTGTCGTTTCCCTTGTGATTGCGCCATTATTGTAACATTTTTAAATAGTAATTACTTTTAACGGAGGTGATAGAATAGCTGTGGAACACAAAATAAAAATGTATGAAACCACGGTGATCATAAACCCGACCCTTGAGGAACACCAGATTGAGAGTATCGTCAAGAATATCGAGGAAATGATCAATAACAGTGGCGGCTCGGTCAAATCGGTTGAGCGGTGGGGTCGAAAGCGACTCACCTATCCAATAAACAAACGTAATAACGGATATTACGCTCATATAGAGTTTGAAGCAGACGGTGGTCTCATTGCAGATCTCGAGCGGAATTGTGAATATGACGATAACATTATGCGATATCTTACAATTCGGCTCGACGCGAAAATGTTACAAGCAAAAGAACAACAAAAACTAAAACCACGGGAACCCGAAGAAATTGATGATTTAGATTTAGTAAATCCGGATATCGAGGATATAGATATAGAGGATGAGGAACCATTGATACCCGGTGAAAAAATCGAAAAATCTTAACAGAGCAAAGTTTTTAGCCAGCACCTGACTCCGCCCCCTTAAACTAATAACATAACTTAAGGGAGGTATATTATGGCTGACTTACGAATGCCCGAAGTCAATTCAGTGGTTCTTACGGGAAATCTAACACGTGATCCCGTACTTAGACAAAACCCGAACGGGGGTATGGTTGTGTCTTTTACCGTAGCAACAAACAAACGCTACCGTAGGTACAATGACGAGTTAAAGGAAGAGGTATCCTTTATCAGCGTCGTTGCCAGGAGAAAACTTGCGGAAAGCTGTTCCAGATATTTGAAAAAAGGCAGTGCAGTCTTGATTGAAGGTGAATTGCAAAGCCGTATCTGGAAAATCGGCGAGGATAATTCCCATACGGTTGTGGAGGTGAGGGCAAGAAGAATTCAATTTCTGAAAAAAAGAGAAAAACTAGATAATGAAGAGTCCGAAAAAACTGATTCGTGACTCTTCTAATTAATGAACAAATTTATCAAAGGTAATACATTATGAGAGCAAAACACCAACGAAGGCGTCCCACGCAGCAACAGCAAACGGTGAAGCGCCGCCGGACATGTAGATTTTGCGATAACAAGGAAATCTACATTGATTATAAGGACGAAAAGAAGTTGCAACGCTTCATCACAGAGGAAGGCAAAATAATTCCGAAACGCGTTACGGGAACCTGTGCAAAGCATCAACGCGAGCTTGTCGCTGCAATTAAGCGCGCGCGGCATCTTGCACTGCTGCCCTTTGTAACCGATGCAATTCGATAACTCAAAGTCTATATAAACGGAGTATAAACAAATGAAAGTAATATTACGTGAGAACCTCGACAATCTCGGCGAAATTGGCGATGTAGTTGAGGTAAAAGACGGATATGCCCGTAATTTCCTGATTCCGCGGAAACTTGTGTTCGAAGCTAATACAAAGAATCTCAACCAACTCGAAGCGCAGAAACAGCAGCTCGAACGAAAAATCCAGAAGGATAGAATCAACGCAGAGAAAGTACGTGACGAACTGGAAAAAATATCCCTTACCATACAGATGAAAGTCGGCGAAGACGGTAAGTTATTCGGTTCGGTAACCACGCAGATGATTGCGGATGAGTTAAAGGAAAAGGGATTTGATATCGATCGTAAAACTATAACAATACCCGAGCCGATCAAAGCCCTCGGCATCTATACGATTGAAATCAAACTGCATAAAGAAATAGAAGCGAAAGTAAAAGTCTGGACCGTTCGCGAATAATAAATAGAACTTTTACTTGAATGTATATGTTTTACAATTAGATAAATCGTATTCGTCTCATAAAATACATTGGCGATAATGGACAATAATAATTCAACCCAGGATAAAAAAACGCTAACATTAGAGGATGTTGTCATTCACTTCGCAGGTGATTCCGGCGATGGCATGCAGCTAACCGGCAGTCAATTTACAACGTCATCCGCGATTGCAGGCAATGACCTCAATACCTTCCCGGATTTTCCCGCTGAGATTCGCGCCCCCGCGGGCACGACTTACGGTGTAAGCGGATTTCAAATTCATTTCGGAAGCCGCAAAATTCACACGCCGGGTGACACATCAGACGTTCTTGTTGCAATGAATCCGGCGGCATTACGCGTGAACCTTAAGCACCTACGCGACGGCGGTACAATCATTGTCAATAACCAGGGCTTTACACCGAAAAATCTGAAACTCGCGGGATACGAAAAAAATCCGCTCGACGATGATTCTCTTAGTAATTACCAGATACATAGAGTTGATATCAGTAAACTGACAGCCAATGCGCTTGAAGATCTTAATCTCGGTTCAAAAATAGTTGACCGTTGTAAAAATTTCTTTGCCCTTGGACTAATGTACTGGATGTACAATCGCCCTATTGAACCAACGTTGAGTTGGATTAAAGTTAAATTTAAAAACAAACCCGAACTTATCGAGGCAAACACCCGTGCATTAAAGGCAGGATTGCATTACGGTGATATTACGGAAATTTTCACTACACGCTATGAAGTGCGACCGGCAAAACTAACGCCGGGCGCCTATCGCAATATCACCGGCAACACGGCGCTCGCCCTCGGCCTTGTTGCCGCGGCACAGAAATCCGATCTTGAATTGTTTCTCGGTGCATACCCCATTACACCGGCAAGCGACGTATTACATGAACTATCTCAATTTAAGAATTTTAATGTAAAAACATTTCAAGCCGAAGATGAGATTGCAGCCGTATCGGCAGCTATCGGCGCTTCTTATGCAGGTGGTCTCGGCATTACCGCAACGAGTGGTCCCGGTATGGCTCTTAAAATGGAAGCAATCGGATTAGCTGTTATGATCGAACTGCCGCTTGTTATTGCAAATATACAACGCGGCGGGCCAAGCACCGGGCTGCCGACAAAAACCGAACAGGCGGATCTTTTCCAGGCAATGTTCGGAAGAAATTCCGAAGCACCTTTGTGCGTGCTTGCAGCTTCCACTCCGAATGACTGTTTTATTATGGCGTATGAAGCCGTAAGAATTGCCGTGAAATATATGACGCCGGTAATTCTGCTTTCCGACGGTTATATTGCTAACGGCGCCGAACCCTGGCGAATCCCAAAAGCAAGCGATCTCGAAAAAATCGATATTAAATTTCCAACTAACCCGGAAAACTTTCTACCCTACAAACGTGATGAAAAAACTCTTGCCCGTCCATGGGCAATTCCGGGTACACCGAACATGCAACATCGCGTCGGCGGTTTGGAAAAGGAGGATAAAACCGGCAATATAAGTTACGATGCCGATAATCATCAGAAAATGGTGGATTACAGGACGGAGAAAATCGAACGGATCGCGAATGATATACCGGACGCAGTTGTACATGGTGACATTGAAGGGGAACTTCTTGTCGTCGGGTGGGGGAGTACTCACGGTGCAATTACCTCCGCTATTGAACGTTTGCGGTTAAACGGTAAATCGGTATCGCATGTTCATCTCCGATATTTAAATCCTTTACCGAAAAATCTCGGAGAGATCATGTATAATTTTAAAAATATACTTGTACCGGAGTTAAATAAGGGACAACTTTCGACTATACTCAGATCAAAATATCTTGTGCCTGCCATCGGATACAACAAAGTACAGGGACTTCCGTTCAAAGCGGCTGAACTTGAAAACAAAATTGAAGAAATATTACGAGGATGATCATGGCTGAGACAGCAGAAAAAGAACAAAAAAAATATACCGCGAAGGATTTTCAATCCGATCAAGACGTCCGGTGGTGTCCGGGGTGCGGCGACTATTCCATCCTCGCACAGGCACAACGCGTCTTCCCCGACATCGGTGTTGAAAAAAAAGATATTGTGTGGGTGTCGGGCATCGGTTGTTCTTCAAGATTTCCCTATTATATGGATACCTATGGTTTACACGGGATTCACGGGCGGGCGCCGATCATTGCCAGCGGTGTAAAAATGGCGCGACCCGATCTATCGGTCTGGGTAGCAACCGGCGACGGAGATTTACTCAGCATTGGCGGAAATCATTTTATCCACGCTTGCAGACGGAATATCGACATCAAAATACTTTTATTCAATAATCAAATATACGGATTAACGAAGGGACAGTACTCCCCCACTTCAGAATTTGGAAAAATCACAAAGTCGACTCCGTGGGGTTCGATCGATTACCCGTTTAATCCGGTGGCATTAGCACTTGGCGCTGAATGTACTTTCGTAGCAAGAACAATTGATCGTGATCCCAAACACTTGCAGACGATGATAAAAGCAGCATCGGAACATACCGGTACTGCTTTCATCGAGATTTATCAAAATTGCAATGTCTTTAATGACGGGGCATTCTTCCATTTAACGGAAAAAGGCAAGAAAGAAAATAATGTAGTTGTGCTCGAACACGGTAAACCATTGATATTCGGCGCTGACAATGATAAAGGCATCCGGCTCGAAGGATTCACCCCGAAAGTCGTGGATATCAGCAATGGTGAATTCTCAAGAGACGACCTGCTCGTACATAACGAAAACAATAAAGACGATGTGCTTGCCTATATATTCTCACGTATGACCTACGATCCGGATCTACCGACGCCGATAGGTGTGTTCCGAAAAATAAATAAACCGACGTATGATTCAGAAATGCAAAAACAGATACACACATCCATAGAAAAACGTGGAAAGGGCGATCTGGATGAACTCTTCAATAAAGGAGAAACGTGGGTCGTTAAATAAATTCATCGATGTACTTACTATAAAACAATATAATGGGACTGCTTCCTCAATAGGGGAAGCAGTTTCTTTATTATGACAACCGGGAGATAAAATCAATGGATATCGGTGACTTTTTACCGCTGTTCTCAAAATATAATTCGTTTGTGCTCACAACTCATCTTAACCCCGACGGCGACGGTCTCGGATCGCAGATTGCACTACGCGAGTATCTTATTGCTGCGGGAAAGAATGTCCGCTGCATCAACCATAACCCAACGCCACGGCACTACAAGTTTCTTGATCCTGATAATGCTATTATAGAAGTGTACGACAGCAGTACGCATAATCTAATTATTCACGAAGCGGATTGTTTGATCGTGATGGATACCAATGTACCTTCACGTCTCGGCGATATGGCGGAAAGCATCAGTCAATCCCCCGCGGTGAAAATCGTTATAGATCACCATCTCGACAAAGATGAATTTGCCGATTATTATATAGTTGATGAGAGCGCCGCGGCGACCGGCGAAATTGTGTATCTACTGCTTAACGCACTTATGCAGAATAAATTAAACGACACCATTGCTGTCGGTCTTTACACCGCTATCATGACCGATACCGGATCATATCGTTTTCCAAAAACAAACCGTAATACACATTTAATGACGGCGGAATTATTAAAATATAATGTCGATCCCTCCAAGATATATCGCGAGGTATATGAACGGGGACCCGTTAACCGCCTCGTTCTTCTCGGAAAAACTCTCTCTTCGCTGCAACTTCATCATAACGGCAGAGTTGCAACAATGACAGTACCAAAAAATATGTTTAAAGAAACCCGGACAGATATTGTCGAGACCGACGGTTTTGTAAACTACACAATGCAGGTTGATACTGTCGAAATCGGATTGTTGTTCACCGAGTCGGAAAACGATGTAAAAATTAGTTTTCGCGCTCGTGGAGACGTCCGGGTAAACGAGCTTGCAAAAGAATTCAACGGCAACGGTCACCAACACGCTGCAGGTGCAACGATACCGGGTGGCGACCTTGACGATCTGTACAAACAAGTTATTGAAGCCACTCCAAAATATTTACCGTAATATTTCATTTTAGAAAGAGGTCGAACATGATTTCAATAAAAACAGAACTCAAAGATGTATTGTCAATTAAATCCGATGCATTGGTGATATTTATCCCGTCGGATGAAAAAAACAGTAAGGCGGCAAAACGAAAATTAGAAACTCTATTTGGAAAATCCATATCATCCACCTCACTAATAGATGTGACCGGAAAAACCGGAGAGACAACCGTATTCTATACACCGGAAAGCTTTGCATCTAAAAGAATAATTCTTACAGGCATTGGTGAAAGTAATAAGGTAACGCTTGAATATATTCGACGCGCAGGCGCGACAGCCGCTAAAAAAGCACAGGAAATAAAACTATCATCAATAGCATACATTCTTGATATATTTGACAACGGCAATTTACCGCTGACCGATTCATACGAAGATATCTCTTGCGCAATCGCGGAAGGAGCAGTACTTGGAACATATAAATTCGCAACCTATTTCACCGATGACGAGCAAAAATCAACTCACTTGAAAGCAGTTTCATTAATAGCACATGCAAAAAAATATCTGAAAGAAATTGAAAAAGGAACAAATCGAGCCGCCGCTATTTGCGAGGGAGTCTATCTTGCAAGAGATCTCGGCAACACACCCGGACTCGATCTGTATCCCGGAACACTTGCCGCCATCGCACGTGATAAATGCCGTAAAGCCGGCTGCAATGTCACCGTTCTTGACGAAAAGAAAATCACATCATTAAAAATGGGCGGTGTTCTGTCGGTTAGCAAAGGGAGTGAACGTCTCCCCCGGTTTATCATTATTGAATGGAATGGTGGAAGACGATCAGAAAAACCGTATGTATTAGTGGGTAAGGGCATTACCTTCGATACCGGGGGCATCTCGCTGAAACCATCCGCCAACATGGCGGAAATGAAGATGGATATGTCCGGCGCTGCGGCTGTTATAGGTGCGATGATGACTGTCGCTGCTTTGAAACTGCCGGTAAACGTAATAGGATTAGTACCTGCCTGTGAGAATATGCCGAGCGGTAAAGCCATCCGACCGGGAGATGTTATTCGTATCATGGACGGTAAAACCGTCGAGGTCGATAATACAGATGCCGAAGGTAGGTTAATTCTCGCTGATGCTCTCGTGTATGCAAAAAGATATAAACCGAAAGCTGTCGTGGACCTGGCTACCCTGACCGGTGCATGTGTCGTCGCTCTCGGACATTATGCGACGGGAATGATGGGCAATGATGATAACATACTGGATGCTCTTAAAGCAGCCGGCGATCGCTCGTACGAAAGGGTATGCGAACTGCCGCTTTACGATGAATATGAAAAATTAATAAAAAGCAACGTCGCCGATGTAAAAAACGTTGGCGGACGCTGGGCGGGAGCGATCACAGCAGGTTGGTTCCTTAAGAAATTTGTCGATGAGTATCCGTGGGTGCATCTTGATATAGCCGGGACGGCGATCCTTGAAGAAAACGGAGATTATACGCAAAAAGGCGCGTCGGGAGTCGGTGTGCGGTTGCTGGTTGAATGGCTGCGTTCGGTGTGAATTAAGACTGGAACATAAATCAAAAATTTTCGTATATTATAACAGATGTACAAAACTTTAAAGGACAGCTATGAAGATGCGTCGTCAAAATAAAACGGGCGCGGTCTTTTTGGTGCTGGCTGCTGTAATTTTCATTTTACTATCAATAGGTTGCAGTACGAAATATGTCACAACCGACCGTGGCCCGCAAGCATACTACCAGACAGGATTCCCGATTCACGACACCTCGAGAGAACTGGAAAGGATATTTCGTTCGGTAAAACGAATCAATGTTACCGGTCATTATGAAGTGTATATCTTCTCCCCTGAAAGCAGAATAACGAAGCAGGATGTCGGAAATGCGGAGACATATGAACAGGCAATTGAAACAGTGTCCTATATGAATTCAAAGGCAGGCACCGCAACTATCGTCGCATCTACTCCTCTTCAAACCGCACTCATCACCAACGATCACGTTATCGATTTCCCGGATACAGTCATCACCCATTTCAAAGATCCATCCAATTCTGCACGTAGATCCGGTGATAGGTATATCGAACAGGTTGCGATTAAAAGCTATCAAATTAACTTAATATACGGCTTGCCGGAATTCGGTTCCTTCGAAGTTCTTTCCCGCGATAAAACAAACGATATGGCGATAATCGGTGTGCGTCATCCCGAAGAGCAAAATGTCGATCGGGCGCCGGTACTGCGTGTACGCGCGGGTGATCCTACAAAACTTGCCTGGGGTTCCTTTGTATACATTCTCGGGTACCCAAAAGGGTATAAAATGGTTACACGAGCTATTGTTAGTGATCCCAACCGTGATCGGCGTGCATCGTTCCTTCTGGACGGCTTATTCAATGAAGGAATCAGCGGTGGGATAATTCTCGCAATGAGAGGAGATACAGGAGAATTGGAATGGATCGGTATGGCAAGAGGAGGTTCTGCATCAAGAGAATTGATTCTTATTCCACCGGAAACTGAAATAGATGAAATAGACTTCCTGCGTCCGTATGACGGCGACCTGTTCGTTTCTCCCGTACAAAGAATTGAATACGGAATTACGCTCTCCGTTTCAATGAAATCCATTCAAGATTTCTTCAAAAAACATGAAGACGAATTGCGTATTAAAGGATATTCACTGTCCAGATTTTTTAACCCTTGATAAACGTACCGCCGGCACGCTTCTTTTCATTCCTTCTCAGCATCTAAATATTTTTACATTTAACCAATTCAGTATTTAGTAAGTTATATCGACTTGTTTTCGCATATTTATGTTGATTTTTGTAAGATAATTAAATATCTTTACAATATACTGAAATAGTCAATTAGTAAAATATATCAATGGAACGTAAACAAATAATTTTATCCACCGCTCGTAAGCACTTCTCCCGCTACGGCTATTCAAAAACTACTATGGAACAGATTGCACGGGATTGCCGGATAACAAAACCCACGCTTTACAGTTACTTTGACAGTAAAGCCGAATTGTTCAAAGCCGTAATCGACAGTGAACAAGCGGAATGCTATGCTATGATCGTGCAGGCAATTGACGGAGTAAATACTGCAACAGCCAAGCTGCACGCATATGTTGATATACAGATCGAAAGCATAAAGCGATTCATAAATCTTGGGGAACTTTCTTTAAAGGCGGTGCTCGATTTCCATCCCGAAGTATTAAGAGTATACAATATATATCGCAGAAAAGAGGAAGACTTCATAATGCGATGGATAGAGGAGGGCATCAAATCAAAAGAGTTTGCGCCCATTGATGCGCAAAGCGCAGCACGTTTCTATTATTTACAAATTGCATCATTGAAATTTGATATACTTGTATTTAACAATTTTGATGACGGGATAGACATCCCCGAAGAAGAAAAGACAAATATTTTAAAAAGAGAGTGTAACCAGTTCGTCAATATCTTTTTAAACGGAATACTTAGAAGGGATAATTCTGTATGAAACAAACTGTGTGTATAAAACAAAATATTCTCATTATACTATTACTACTCATCATGGTATATCCGGCTGGAGCACAGATGGAATTGACACTGCAACAAAGTGTCGAGATTGCGCTTCGCAACAATCCCGACATTCGGGTTGCCAAAATGGATATACAGAAATCGCTTCACGGAAAAACCAGAGCACGTTCGGAATTACTCCCTACCGTTTCGGCAATAGGTAATTATGATCGAAGCTGGGAACTGCCCGAATTCGTCCTGTCACTCCCGCCGGGATTTCCGGGAGCAAACGGTGAAATGCGGGCGCGTATGGGTGTTGAACACACGATCCTCAGCGGGCTGACCCTTGAGCAACCAATTTATACCGGCGGCGCCCTGTCTGCAAGTACACGAATGGCATCACGCGGCGTTGAAGCATCGGAATACAACTACTCATCAGTAGAACAACAAACAATCGCAGATGTATACGATGCTTTTTATGGTACTCTTCTTGCCGATGAGCTCATCACCGTTGCTGAGCAGTCGCTTAAAAGCGCCGAAGAAAACTTGCGGCAGGTAGAACGATTATATGAGGAAGGAGCAACATCGCGGTTTGAGCTGCTTCGTGCACACGTTCAGGTCGGAACCCTTCGACCGAATGTAACCGAAGCAAGGCATAACTACGAGTTCGCCATTGAGAATTTAATCAATCTCCTGGGTATAGATATAGAACAACAGCCCGGCATCAAAACAAATGGTTCATTTACAAAAAGAACCTATACATTACTTGAGGAAGATATAGACTATCTGATTGATCAAGCATATCAACAACGACCGGAATATCAAATGCTCCATACGCAGGAACGCATAAACCGGGAGGGCATCAGGATTGCAAGGAGCAATTTTCTTCCGAGGGTATTTTTCAGCTCTTCAATGAATTGGCAGGCGCTTCGGGATGATATCAGCGACCTGAGCGGTGATGATTTCACCCGCTTTTCAAGCTCACAGCTTGTTGTTCAGATACCGATCTTTAATGGATTCGGTAATACTGCCCGTTATCAGGAGGCACGTGTAGAACTGGAACAAACTCAAATCCGGAGAGATAATGCGCGAAAACTGATTGCAACGGAAATTCGATCTTTCCATAAAAAGCTACAGCAGGCAGCAGAGATCCTCGAATCGCAGGAACAGGTAATGGAACAAGCAGAAGAGGGATTGCGGCTGGCGAACCTTCTGTACGAAGAAGGCGCTGCGACTCTACTGGAAGTGATCGATGCGCAGCTTGCCTATTCGCAGGCAAGTACTAGTTTTTATCAGGCAATTTACAATTTTAATACGACATCCGTTCAATTGGAACGTGCCGTCGGCATATTGGCTTTCGAAAATATATGATACATCTGAAAGGAGAATAAAGGGATCGTTATGAACATGAAATTAAAAATCTTTCTTCTTGCATTCGGGCTTAGCATGATAAGTGCATGCGGTGAAGATAACGACCAAACGGAGCAGGAAACAATTATTCCGGTAAATATTTCTACCGTTGAAACAGGCAGGATCGATCGCAGCATCCGTTATATGGGAACGGTTTCAGGAGAACGCGACGTACGCTTGTATTCGAGAATTCCGGATAGAATAATTGAAATACGGGCGGAGGAAGGCGATTTTGTATCCGCCGGGGATGTGCTCGCAATCGTGGGAAATAAAGTGCTTAAAGAAACGGTAGAACAGGCAGAGGCGGCACTGCGCATCGCCCGTGCAAATTTCACCAATATGGAACGCGAATACAGACGCGCACAGCGATTATTCAAAGAAGAAGCCATAAGCAGGCAGCAATTCGATCAAACCGAGACACAGTTCGAAAATAGCGAATCATCATTACAGCAGGCTGAAGCATCACTGACACAAGCCAGAGAGAACTACAACGATGCATACATCAAAGCACCGTTCGACGGCATTGTCAATGAACGGTTTTTAGAAATCGGCGATATGGCTGCCGGCGGTGTTCCCGTATTCAGCATCATTCAAATTGAAAACGTGAAGGTTAACATCAGCGTCATAGATCGTGAATATAATTACATTCAGGAAGGTCAGGATGTCCGGCTTCGGGTGCGGGCACATCCGAATAAGATATTCAACGGAACGGTCACCAAAAAACGCTCCGCATTCGATCCGGTAAGCCGGATGGCGCAGGTGGAGATACTTTTTCCGAACAAAGACGGACAGCTCAATCCCGGCATATTCGGCGAGGTAGAGCTCGTTATTGATTCACGGCATAATGTCCCTCTCGTTCCGGTAGAAGCTCTACTCCATAGAATAGAATTGGATGAATCGCTAGGTCGGTTGATTGATGAACAATTAGTCAGACAACCATATGTTTACGTAGTCGAGGACGGTCGCGCTGTTCGCCGTCCATTAGAATTAGGATATCAAACATACGATGCTGCGGAAGTGATCCGCGGGTTGGAGCCGGGCGATCGGATCGTCGTTCGCGGACAGAACAATCTCGCAGATGGAGTTCGGATCGATATCGCAAATGAAGTTGAATTAACCCTTGGAGGGGAGGGTCGATGAATATATCATCAGCAGCAGTACGCCGCGGTGTAACGTTTACGATGATCTTTTTCATCGTAATCGGTTTCGGTATTTTTTCGCTTACGCAGTTGCAAACAGATCTACTTCCCGATATCGATTTTCCGGTCGTAATCGTCTTGACAAGTTATACCGGTGTTGCACCGGAGGATATTGAAAACTTAATCACCCGGCCTATCGAAGAGGTACTCATCGGTGTTGAAGACGTGCAGACGGTTTCATCTCAATCTATGTTCGGTATCTCGGTGGTCATCGTTGAATTTTCATGGGGTTCGGACATCGATAAAGCCGAAATCGACATCATAAAACGACTCGATCTCATACGCGATGCACTGCCCGACGATGCAACCGAACCGATGACTATCGCGATGGATCCGTCCTTCTTTCCGATTCTTGTTCTGGGAATAACGTCCTCCACAGCAAGTTTAATCGACTTGCGGGAAATCTCCGAACGACAGATTGAGCCGCGTATCGAACGAATTCCCGGTGTCGGATTGGCCTATACCGGCGGCGGTCTCGATCGTGAAGTCCAGGTTCATTTCGACCCGTATGCATTAACGGCTAAAGGTTTATCCGTAACCGAGATCATCCAGGCAATCAGAATGGATAACATCAGACAGCCCGGTGGATATCTCACTCAAACCGATACGGAGTATACAGTGCGAACATTGAGCACGTACACCTCCGTCGATCAGATCAAAAACACCGTTGTAGGTTCTCGTGAAAGATATCCGATTTATCTGCGTGACGTAGCAACGGTACGCGATTGGTACCAGGAAGCACGCGGATTATCAAGAATAGATCAATCACCCTCCGTCGTTCTGATCGTTCAAAAGCAAGCCGATGCGAATACGGTTCGAACGGTCGAACGCGTGCTCGGAGAACTGCCGAATATCTCGGCAGCGGTGGCGGAGGATATTCAATTTGTCGAGATATTTAATCAAGCTGAGTTCATTAATCAATCAATCACCACTTTACGGAATACGGCGGTTATTGCGTTTTTCCTTGTCGGAATTGTACTGTTGTTCTTTACGCATAACCTCCGGTCGTCGACAATAGTGATGCTTTCTATACCTATCGCCATCATTGCAACGTTTTTTGTAATGTATTTAGCGGACCTGACATTGAATATCATCTCCCTTGCCGGACTTGCCCTGGCAGTCGGTCTTATCGTCGACAATTCAATCGTCGTGCTGGAAAACATATTCAGGTTGCGGGAAGAAGGAGGCGATAAGATCAACTCCGCAATAGACGGGTCGACACAGGTAGCAAAAGCAATAACCGCATCCGCGCTTACAACACTTGCCGTGTTCATCCCGGTGCTGTTTGTTCCCGGTATAGCGGGTGAGCTATTCGGCGATATGGTCGTGACCATAAGCTTTTCTATTGCCATTGCTTTGCTTATCGCATTAACTTTGATACCGCTCCTATCATCGAGATTTCTCAAAATGAACGGATCGGTAGAGAAAGGCAAGCCCGTACGTGATATGTCGAGAATTGCCCGACTCGTAACAGACTGGTTCGAAAACATAAGAACACAATATGAACGTTTGCTTTGCCGGGCTCTGGGACACAAAAAGATCACCATTGCGGTCACGGTAGTTATTTTCATCGCATCACTTGGCATTCTGACCTTTATCGGAATGGACTTTTTCCCGGACACGGATACCGGATCAATTAGCTTTAATATTGAAATGCAGGAAGGAACAGCTCTTCACGTCACCGACGAGGTAGTACGGCACATAGAACAATATATAGTCGATAATATCCCCGAAACAGATATTGTCAATACCACCGTTGGCGTTGCCGGAGGACCGCTCGCAATGATGCAGGGTCGGGGCAGTCATAGTGCCGGTATACGCCTCGAACTTATCGATCGCCGTGATCGCGACCGAACCCAATTTGACGTCGAAGATCAGATAAGAAGATTCGTAGAAACAATACCCGGCATTCAGGAATTCTATTTTCAGGACGAAGGAATGGCTGGGATGGGAGAAGACGTTGAGGTTAAAATCTTCGGGTACAATCTGGATGAATTGCGAACGGTAAGCGAAAGCGCAATGGGCCGCATTCGTGAAATACCCGGAGTCGTGGATGTCAGACACCCGCTTGAGGGTGGGCTTCCCGAATTACACGTCGATATCGACCGTCAACGCCTGTCTCAATATGGATTGCGGGCAATGGCGGTTTCCGATGTCGTATACAGCAGTATTCAGGGCACGGTTGCATCCTTTTATAATGAAGCGGGTGAGGATTACAACATCATCGTTCGTCTGCCGAGAGAATTCCGGCAAAACATCGAAATACTCGAAAACCTGCTTATCACTATGGGTCCGAATATGCGCATACCGATAAAGGCAATTGCCGAAATCCGCAGGGATATTGCACCGTTTAGTATTCGCCGGGAAGACCAGCAGCGATTGGCATCAATCGCACTTTCGGTGAGCGGGCGTGACCTCGGAAGCGTCATCAGCGATATCCACCGGGAAATGGAGTATATCGAAATGCCGGGTGATATGCGCTACGAAATAGGAGGAATAGCTGAAGATATGCAGGAATCTTTTTTCTACCTGACAATTGCATTCCTCGTTGCCACGGTGCTCGTGTATATGGTGATGGCAGCAAATTTTGAATCGTTTCTCCATCCGTTTCTCATTATTGTTTCGATACCGCTCGCAACGGTCGGTGTCTTCTGGATGCTCTTAATAACCGGTACAACGTTAAGTGTAACCGCTTTGATGGGTATGGTCATTCTTGTCGGCATCGTAGTCAACAACGGCATCGTCCTTGTTGATTTTATTAATCAATTACGGGAAAAAGGAATAGGTTTGATGGATGCCGTTATAAATGCCGGAAAAATTCGACTCCGGCCGGTGTTGATGACCGCGTTTACAACAATATTTGCGATGTTGCCGCTGGCTATCGGGATGGGAGAAGGAAGTGAAATATGGGCGCCGCTCGCACGCGCTGTCATCGGCGGCATGATCTTTTCAACGGTGGTTATCCTACTTCTCGTGCCGGTATTGTATATGGGAACGGCAAGGTATTCGAAGAAGTATAAATACGAATCGCCATGATGTCTATTGTACGACGCATCTTTCCTCATCTAATGTGCCCGGCACGTTCGGTATTTTACAGTACTGAGCGTGCCGGGTACATCTGTTATCGCAATAAAATCATTTTTTTCGTTGTCACAGTTTCACCGGAAATCATACGATAGTAATAAACACCCGAGCTAACGATGATACCTCTCTCATCTGTTGCATTCCAGATAACGGGATACGTTCCCGCCTCTTTAAAATCATCGACGAGTGTTTTTACCTTTCGACCGAGCACATCAAAAATCTCTATTTTTACTTCTGAATCTATCGGTAAATCATATCGAATCGTTGTTTCCTGATTGAAAGGATTCGGATAGTTCTGTTCGAGCACAAATTTTTCCGGCAACGGTTCGATTCGTCTGTCGGGATCGTAAACGGCAAAGACCGCTCGCATCATCATATTCCATCCTTCAAGCGATATATCATCTCCCACCGTTAAATCAAACATTCGCGCCCACCGGTTTGGATTACTTGGATGATGAGGTCCGAAAAAAGCAAACGTGCGGTTCTGGTTCAATTGATTTGTCATACCGACGTACACGGAATACTCATTGTCAAGAGTAAACCCGATATATACCGGTCCTTGAATATCTCTCAACTCCCCGGCATAATCATATAGATCAATATCTAAAAAATCCTGAGTAAAACTTTCCCGTGTTGTCTCTACAATAAATGGTTCTATGAGGTCTTCGCCCGGGTTCCCATTATCGTCACCCCATACGTGAAAATAAAACGATTTCGAAACATCGTCCGGTACATCGCTTCCTTGAAACTCCTGTTCAAAAACTGCAAATATTCTTGCCTGTAACAATTGATTTTCCGGAAACTCCGGCGTGAATCTAACAGCCCATCCCGACCTTATATATTCCTCGGAGCTGGGGAAACCGAGATACGCTGCCTGGCCGGAAAAAGCTCTCGGGGTTCCGTCGTCAAATTTATACTCATCAACAAAATACCTGAATCCACCTTCGGAAGCATAATCAAAAGATACAGTTGAAGCACCGGAATTTATGACGGCAAACATAATAGTGCGGTATACTTCACCATAATCATTCTGAATGTATGTTTCACCAACCGATACCGGGACTACGTTCACCACATCGCGTCCAACCTCTATCGCCTTGATTGTAATATTGGAGGATGAATTAAATCGTATCTCGAGACTGTCGCCCAATGTATATTCAATAAAATACGATGCATACGCAGGCATCTGTATGCCTTGCCTGCTGACATTCGGGTCATTATGATATTGTCTTGGATCCGGTCTGCCGTCGAACGAGTAATCATATCCATAGCGCCGGTCAACATTTTTATCATTGACATAATTCGCTATGTTGAAATGCTGGAACAAATCCGGAAAGCGGCGTTCTGAACCCACTTCTTGCGCTGCACGATTGACTATTTGAATACCGCGACCATAGGTTGTCGGTAACTGAACAAGGCGACGTATATAATCATTTCCAAGCTGCTCCCATAGATACATTGTCCATAACGCTACGCGTGAATAATCCCGCAATACCTCTTCGGAAGTAGTCTCGCCCCATCTTGTCATAGACCGGTTTGTATTGGAAAAATATTGTGCAGGGCTTCTCAATCCAAATCCACAAAATGCTTCGGAAAACTCCGATAACCCTTCATTTAACCAGGTTTCGTCCCCTACCGTACCCCGGTAATTATGGAATACAAGATGTTGAAACTCATGGGCTAAAGTACTCAACGGTCGATTCGGATTGCGGCTTTCCTGAAGCGGATTATAAATTCCGGGATAGGTATCGACATAAATAATATCCCGCCGATTGCTGAATTGTTGCGTGGTATTCTGATCTAATGTAATAAAGAAACCGGCGACAAAACCGCCGCGTTCATCGGGATCCCA
>PWYR01000014.1 GCA_003567775.1 Ignavibacteriales bacterium
AAAATTAAAACACCCCACCTTGCTTCTTTCCCAAAACTTTATAACTTTCATACATTCAAATAGATACCTCTTTAGGGAAACTACTCAGAAGAATGCTCAAACAATACATTAAAAGCGTATTCGATACAGAACAACAAGGCGATGCCCATGAAGAGAGTTTTTATTTTGC
The DNA here is from genome assembly GCA_003567775.1 of Ignavibacteriales bacterium. Taxonomy (GTDB): domain Bacteria; phylum Bacteroidota; class Ignavibacteria; order T3Sed10-11; family T3Sed10-11; genus T3Sed10-11. The sequence continues at coordinate 170 of PWYR01000014.1, forward strand.
ATTAAGCGATCTGATAAGCACGTTCGCGTCCGAAAATAAACTCAATAACATCCACGTCACCACCCTCCCCAAGAAAACCGAAGGCGGCAACCCCGATTTCCGGATATGGGACGGGAAGCACAGGATCATCGGTTACATTGAAGCGAAAAAACCCGGCGCCGATCTTCGTGATGTGGAAGATACCGAACAGTTGCAGCGATATTTAGCAACATTTCCAAATGTACTGCTTACGAATTTCTATGAGTTCCGGCTCTATCGGGAAGGCAGTCTGATTAACTCGGTTCAGATCGCCCGGTATGTGATTAGCAAGAAGATCAAAACCACGCCTCCCATCGAAAAGGAAGATGAATTCAAAACGCTTCTTGATCAATTCCTGTCGTTTTCGCTTTCGAAGAAGTTCAATGCACGTTCACTGGCGGTTGAACTTGCAAAGCGAACGCGCTTCATGGATGGTATTGTCAAGGAGTTGCTTCTTGAGGATAAAGAGAATACAACAAAACTTTCCGGTTTCTACAAAGCGTTTTCCGAATATCTGATAACCAATCTGACCAAACAGCAATTCGCCGATCTCTATTCCCAGACGATAACGTACGGTATGTTCGCAGCACGTACGCGAACGAAAGATACATTCACACGCGAATCGGCGTATAAAAATATTCCGAATACTATCGGTATTCTCCGGGAAATTTTCAGGTATATTTCTCTCGAAGAACCGCCGAAGCAAATCGAATGGATCGTTGACGATATTGCCGAAATACTGGCAATAACGGATATACAGGATATGCTCGAATCATATTATCGAGAGGGGAAAGGGCGCGATCCTGTTATTCATTTTTATGAAACATTTCTTGCTACGTACGATCCTGACATTCGTGAGCGGCGCGGTGTGTATTATACAATTGAACCGGTTGTCGTATATATCATGCGGGCAATCCACGCTATTTTGAAATCTCACTTCGGTTTGGCGGATGGTCTTGCAGATAAGAGAGTGAAACTTCTCGACCCGGCAGGCGGAACGTTGGCGTTCCCGGCAGAAGGTATACGGTTGGCAGCGGAAGAATACAGGAAGAAATACGGAGAGGGCGGGTTGCATCAATGGATCAAGACGCATATTCTCGCTAACTTCTTTGCATTCGAGTTAATGATGGCGCCGTATGCAATAGGACATTTAAAGATTGGTTTTATTTTCGATGAGTTGAATTATAAGATGAGTGATGATGAACGCTTCAAACTGTATCTCACAAACACACTGGAAATGGAAGAGATCGATCAGGTTAATATACCGGGGGTGTGGTCGTTAAGCGAGGAAAGCCGTCTTGCCGGTGAAGTGAAGAAGGAACAGCCGGTAATCGTTGTTACCGGAAATCCGCCTTACAGCGGTTTTTCTGCCAACATTAACGAATGGACTGAACGGCTGCTAAAGGAAGACTTTGACGGTATGCAAAGTTATTACAAAGTGGATGGCGAACCTTTGGGTGAGAAGAATCCAAAGTGGCTGCAGGATGATTATGTAAAGTTTTTACGCTTTGCTCAGTGGAAAATACAGAAATCCGGTCAAGGTATTGTGGGAATGATTACTAACCACAGCTATTTAGATAATCCGACTTTTCGCGGTATGCGGCAGAGTTTAATGAAAACGTTTGATGAGATATATATTATCGATTTACACGGCAATAGTTTGAAAAAAGAAAAAGCTCCCGACGGAGGAAAGGATGAGAATGTATTTGATATTAGACAGGGTGTTGCAATAGCACTTTTTATAAGAAATAAGGCACAGAAAAAACCGCAGGTTTTCCACACTGACATATATGGGTTAAGGGATGAAAAATATAAATGGCTGGAGAAAAATAAATTTTCAAGACGAAAATATAATAAAATCTACCCGATGAGTCCTTATTATTTCTTTGTTAAGCGGGATGAGAAAAATATTCAGCAATTTTTAAATTGGAAAAAAATTAATGAAATCTTTCCGGTTTATAGTGTAGGAATCGTTACGTCAAGAGATCAGTTTGTAATTTGTTTTGATGAGAGCGAGATTAAAAATAGAATCCGGCAATTTCAAAATACCTCTCAACCCGATGAAATTATTAAACAGACATTCGCCCTCAAAGATAAATCCAACTGGAATATAAAGGAGGCGCGCAATAGAGTCAAAGATATAGAATCGGTAAATAAATATATCCATAAGATATTATATCGCCCGTTCGATTTACGGAATATCTTGTATCATGAATCACTGATTGAGCGAATGCGGTACGACGTGATGCGTCATATGATTGATGATAATTATGGGTTGTTAACTCATAAAAGAGAAGAGTTAAGCATACCATGGAGTCATGCACTAATCACTTCAGATTTATCCGAACACGGGGTATTGTCTTCAAAAACTACCAATTATCATTTTCCTCTCTATCTTTATAAACACTCAAATAATAATGGAAACGATCAAAACAATAATCCCGCTGTAATGATGCTGTTTGAACCGAAGATAGAATATCAAAAACGCACACCAAATATAGAATTAGAAATATTAAACAAACTCTATTCAACATATAAGAAAGAACCGACGCCGGAAGAGATATTATTTTATATATACGGCATTTTCTACAGCAACATCTTCCGGACAAAATACGCCGAATTTCTAAAAATAGATTTTCCACGTGTACCGTTTACCGCAGATTACAAGATTTTTAAAAAATTAGGTAAGCTCGGTAATGAGTTGACTGAATTTCATCTCCTAAAAAGAAAATTACTCGATCAGCCCATTGCAAAGTATCAGGGCGCCGGTAAAAACGACCGGATAGAGAAAATTACTTATAATGAAAAAGAAAAACGTGTATATATCAATAAAGAAAAATATTTTGAAGGAATATCACCGGTTATCTGGAACTATCAAATCGGGGGCTATCAGGTGCTCAATAAATACCTGAAAGACCGTAAAGGGAGAATAATGGACGATCCTCCGCATTATTGCCGTATTGTCACAGCTTTGAGTAAAACGATGTATATTCAGAAAAAAATAGACGAGGTATATCCGGAGGTTGAGAAGAATGTGATTGAGATGGAGTGAGACCGTCCCGCGAGCAAAACGTCGGTGTGTACATCTACCGCTTGCAGGCAGGTGACTCTGTGGAGAGTAGAAATAATATTTTTCTTTTCGATATTCCATTTCCACGACATATTTGCATATATATAAATAACGTAATTAAGGAAATGATAGATTTAGGATATAAATCAGCTTTTATTCCAGGATGGAAAAAATCTTTCTTAAATACCTTGGGGGCAACAACAATGAAAACTATCACTTTTCTAATCACTACAATTTTAATAGGTATTTTTTCGGCGAGTGCATCTGCTCAAACTTTAGATATGCCCGAGTATACCATTGATCAGCGCTGGGAACAAGCTGCACAGCTTTACTTAGTGTCCAGTATATTGTATATCCGTCTAGAGATGGAAACCGGGAAGTCAGCCGAAGAAATCGGGCTAACAATTGCAACTATTCTTGGTCCCAGCTGGTCCAATGTTACCAGTCCGGCCATAATGGCACAAGCGCTGCACCGAATCTGGTTAGTATGGCCGGAAGCTGAATTTACAGTTGAAGAAGATCCGGATGGAAGCGTCACTATCCGGGCTAACCGTCCCTATCAGCACATATTTGGAGAATCCGGTATACTGTTTGACGTTTCGGTATAAGATGTGGAAACCGTGTGGCACGTTTTCCGTAAAACCATTGCCCAACAACAAGGCATGGAATTTAATCAAGTCGAAGACAACGGATGGTTTATTATCAAGATCAGAAGTAAGTAAGATCAACTATCCTTAGGAGATTGCTTCCATTGTGGAATATTTATTTTAACGCCACTCTCGTCCAATTCCGCTCTTCAACCACTTCTCGTGTTTCATTGCCTCGGCTCGTGTTGCGAATTCCTTTGAGTAGATGATCTCCCACTCAGTCCCTTTCCTGGTATACTGTGTAGTTTTCAGGTGATGTCTTAATAAACGTATATCAAGATCCTTTGTATGCCCTGTATAATGGTAGGCTTCCTTGCTTTGTAAAACATAAGCGTAATATGGCATTTCTCGCTCCAAAAAAAATGCCCCTGGAAGTTATCCAGGGGCATTGTTTTGTAGCGGGGGTAGGACTTGAACCTACAACCTTCGGGTTATGAGCCCGACGAGCTACCAATTGCTCCACCCCGCGATGTTTACAGTCTATCAATATAATAGAATTCAAACTGAATGTCAAATTAACATTGAATTTAACATATAATTTCGGATATTTTTATTTTGCGAAACTTTAGTTATTTCATCTCACTCAAACTCAGACGCCCCCTTTACCACTGTTTTCGCCGGAATAACAGTCATCCCCTCGAGTCGTTGAGGATTGTGTTCTCTGTCGTTTGTTATATCGCGGATGTAGATTTCTTTTATTTGTCCGGGAAATGTGCCGGCAATTTCACGGAATATTTCGGGATCGTACTGACCGGTATCGCCGATGAGGATGAATTTACGGTCGGGAAAGTGGTGAATGATTTTATAGATCTGTTCGAGTTTGTGATTATAGGTTATATTTTCTGCAGTGATAATATCCTCGAGATCGTTCCATGTAGTGTGACTGAAAAGGTTTTTTCTTACGTCTCTCAAATGAAATGTCCCCTGAGGGAAACCGATTGTATCGCTGAGTAAAAATTCGGACAACGGTCTATAAAATTGTTTCGGTGTGCCGGATACATAGTGTACCGGTTTGTCTTTCCATTGACTGAATAGTTTCGCCATGCCCGGCGCCGCGGCATATTTTTTATAAAATGCATTCCGTATCGCAATCCGTGATCCCGCGGGCATCCCGCTGATTTTAATAGTGTCGTCAATGTCGGAAATGATTGAAATTCCCGAAGGATCGATCAGCCTGACTTTTCCCCGGCCCGTATGTTCATCCGAAACAGCGGTAAATGTCAGCCAGTTGTTTTCGGGATTTTGCGCGTTGAGTAATTCGGCAGCCCGCTCGACTGAAATCCGAATCTCTTCTTCGATGATTCCGTTTAAATCACTCCGCACCGGTTTACCATCCGCGTCGCGGATGGTGAAGATTTCGTTGCGCGGGTCCCGGTCGAAGACGAATTCGACAATCTCACGGGACTCACTGTCTGCGGCAAACGATCTAATTCTTGAACGGAATATATTTTTTTCGTCGGGTGTAAAATCCCGGAACTGTTGAAATACGCCGAGAATGATACGCTCAAGATATTCGCGGTATTCATAGACGTACAGCTTTAACGGAATGACCCAGGTATCGCCGTCTCTGTATCCGTACGCGGGATAGAATTCTACAATTTCCTCGTCGGAGAAGAGACTGTGAATTCTGTTTGTTTCACCGTTTGCTATGAGATGATCATGCGCAGGCAGCAGCGCCATTAAAATGTATATAATCATTTTGCCATATAATTATTTTGTCGTACAATTCACCCCTGCGTAATCCCGGGCCATTGATCAATCGGATCGGTTGATTTGACTATATGCATCCCCGCGTCGGCGAAACGTTTGAATGCTTCGTTTGCCTGATCGGTGTAGTCGATAACCCCGGGAATTACCACCGAAGAGGTGCAATCTTCGAGCAGATACACTTTTCTTGCAAGCGATTCGTCCTCGGTTCCGATGAACGAGAGAAGATCATCGATAGTCCAGGCGACGCAGTGGCTCTTTGCTTCGCCGGCTATGATTACGGCATCGAAATTTTTCAACTTATCGATAAATGTGTAGTTTTTTTGAGCGATCTCTTTGCCGGTGGGGTCTGTCAGGATTTCGGGACCCAAAGCAGAGTAATGCTCGGTGAACGGATTTTTTCCCTTCGTTACAAAGTCGGGCTGGCTATAGCGGGCAATCGAATGAAAAAATATTGCCTCCTCGACGGATGATACCAATGCGTGCCCGATGCCGCCTAACATTGCGTGGTACGGCCATACGGTGAGATCGTATTTTTTTCGTTTCGTCAGTTCGCCGGTGTAATGTAAAAGATGTTGCTGTCCGTATTTCTTATCTATCCGGAGGTTCTCCGAAATGTCGGGATTGAATTTCCATTTCCCTTCGCGGACATCTTTTTCCGTTATAAGCGTGAACTGATCGGGATGCTCACCTTCATCGTTCATCAAAAATATGGAGTGAAAAATTTGAATTGCCTGATGGGTGTCCATGGTAGGTGATATGTGTGTGATGCGATTTATATTCTTGTAAATAAATTCGCATAATCGCTTGCAATCGTCGATGGCGCCGGTTCCCGACCGTCCTCCCACGTATAGCTCAAATTCCGGTGTACAGAAGGTATTCTGAACATCGATGGCGATTAAGCAAATTTTATATGTATCATGTGCAGCGGGTGAAATCGAATGTTCATGTGCAAATGTTCGCGCCTCGCGCGCCCGCTCTTCGTATGCAACTTTCCATACTTTTCCGACCATTGCAGGGTCGAAATGATGCGGATGAGGTAATTCTTTATTATTCATATTCCGTAATCTGTTTATAAATGAAACTTTTTGATATTCATATAAATTAATGTATTATAATTCAAATTTCAAACGGGTATCTGGAATCAATTCTAAAATTAGTGTATATTGAACATCATTGTACAACAATCATTGAGGTAAAAAATGGATATTGTTGATCTTGTCCGCACCACATTGTCATATCTTTTGATCACAATTGCGGGTATCTTTGTGATTGTAAATCCTCTCACTACTGCTTTTGCATTTATGTCATTATTGCCACGCGCTTCGGAACAACGGAGAAAGATGATAGCAAAACGGGCGACAAAGATTTCCACGGGGTTGTTCTTCATCTTCGCATTGCTCGGCAGCGTGATCTTTCAATTATTCGGGATTACACTTGCTGCGTTTCGCATAGCGGGAGGTCTCATATTATTCGGCATTGCAATGGGGATGATTCGCAAAAGGAACGGCGAATCCGAGGAAAGAGCAAAACCGGAAGGAGAGATCGCCGACGATATTTCGGTTATACCGCTTGCCATTCCGTTCATCAGCGGACCGGGTTCGATTGCAACCGTCATGATATTAACCAGCGAAGCGCCGTCGTTGTATCATACGGGGCTTGTGTTTTTAGCGATACTTGTTACCACAATAAGTTGTTACTACTCAATGATCTATTCAAAGGTAATTGTGCGGTATCTCGGTGATACGGGAAAGCAAATTCTTACAAAAGTATTCGGCCTGATACTTGCCGTCATCTCCGTTCAGTTCGTTATTAACGGTATTGCCAATGCGTTTGTCGATTTCGGCATCTTTGAAATTCCCGGAATTGAACCGGGAGTAGAATTCGAAACGGATTAATATAAGTTCCGGTATTTTAAATATTTGACAAAACGTCGATCTTTTAATATCTTCTTGAAGATTTTTATATATAAAAAAAATTATACTTCATGCCCGAATTAAATATTATTCGCATAAAGAATGCAGTTTTTTACGCCTATCATGGGGCATTTCAAGATGAACAAAATCTCGGCGGCAGATTTGAGGTCGATATCGATATGTATTGCGATTTTAAAACTGCCGCTTATGAAGATAACCTCGAACGTACCGTAGACTACGAGAAAGTATACGCCGTAATGAAGGAGCTTGTAGAAGGAAAAAAATATTTCCTAATAGAGGCGCTGGGGTATAGAATTGCGGATGGTATTCTGGACAATTTCGATATGATTCGCCGGGTAGATGTACGGGTGAGGAAGAACAGTCCGCCCGTGCGTGGTGTAATCGATTCGGTCGAAATAGAGGTGTGTCGTGAAAAGAGCTAAGGCGACGCCTGAACGGAAACATATTGTTTATATCGGTCTGGGATCAAACCTCGGAGATCGTCAAATATTTATTGCATACGGCATAAAACGTTTAAGCCGTATGGAGAAAACCGTGATCAGAAAATTATCGGGTTTGTATGCAACCGAACCGGTTGCCGTACCGGATCGTACACCTTTTTTAAATATGGTGATTCAGGTAGATACAAAGATCGATGTTTATTCTTTCCTGAATAATCTTCAACACATAGAAAAAGATGCCGGGCGTATAAAAATAAAGAGGAATAAATCCCGTGTGCTGGATATGGATATTTTGTTTTATGATAACGATATTATAAACAAGCGTAATTTGATTGTTCCGCATCCGGAAGTTCATAAAAGAAGATTTATGCTTCAGCCGCTCGCAGATATTGCAAGCGATCTGGTTCATCCTGTAAAGAAAAAAACGATACAAGAACTGCTGGTTACATGTCCGGAAAAACACTGGGTAAATAGGTTGCAGTAACATTCGTCATTATTTAATCATCAAAGTGCAGGAATTTCCATTGTCTGAAAGACGGCAAAAAAATACACAGAATCAACAAACTCATCGGTTTGGAGGAGATATACGGTATATTGCAATTGAAGGAGTCATCGGAGTCGGCAAGACCAGTCTTGCAACGATGCTCGGCGATTATTTCGGTGCGCGGGTGGTACTCGAACGGTTCGAGGAAAATGCGTTTCTTGAACGATTTTATGAAGATCCGGAACATTACGCTTTTCAAACCCAGATGTCGTTCTTGTTGAGCAGGTATAGGCAACAGCAAGAACTTTTTCAGGCGGATCTTTTCCATAATGTTCTGATTACCGATTATATCTTTGAAAAAGACAAAATCTTTGCCTACCTTAATTTACAGGATGACGAACTCAAGTTGTATGAGACTGTTGTCAACGCCATCGAAAAAAATATTCTGACACCCGATCTTGTAATTTACTTGCAATCGAGCGCCGAACGGTTGTTGGAGAATATCAGGCGGCGCGGGAGATCGTATGAAAAACATATCACCGCTGAATACCTGAAAGATTTAAACGAGGCGTACAATTATTTCTTTTTCCGATACCGCCAGGCGCCGCTGTTAATTGTGAATGCGACGGAGATCGACTTTGTTAACCGGACAGATGATTTTCAGGAATTACTCAAAGAAATTACACGCGAAAATCGGTCGCCGGTCGAATACTATAATCCTTTAAAAAAGAGGGGAACGCAAAAGGAGGCAAAATAGCATGCCGTTTTTAAGATATATCATTATCCTGTTGTTGCTCTATATACTGTATCGTTTGGTTAAGGCATCAATCCGCGGTTTTTTCATCAATCTAAAGACTCACCGCGACTACAATGACGGCGGTCGAAGCAACGTGCGCGGCGCAAAAAGAGCAGATCTCGATGATATTGAGGAAGCAAAATATGAGGAAATTAAGGACGATGCAAAGAGCCGGAAAGATTGAAGGGGGATATCTAAAATAGCAAATTATTGCGAATAAATACGAACTTGCTTTTCACTTCTTCTTTGTTTAATTTTCCAACCGAAATAGTTTTCATCTGTAGGATTCTTTAAATAACCAATTTGATAGTATGACGAAGCAATTGCTGAAAGAAGTCAAGAAATACCAGGTGCTCGAGACCCGGATATGCGATCTCAATTTAAAGTTTTCCGGTCTTCTCCTGAAGCTTATGCGTAAAGTAGCCATCGAGCTGCGCAGCAAAGGGATCAGGTTTCGTCCGGAATATTATTACGGAACGGGCTGGGGATGTGTTGAGGGGAGTATTTCGATTGAAATTCCGTTCTGGTTCGGTAATCAAACATTACGTGAAATCGAGGATGAGCTGAACCTTGGCGGAGTGGAGAACGAAAACGAGATTTTAATGGGGCTTCGTCACGAAATAGGGCATGCGATACTTTATGCATATCGGATTTATCGCGATCGTGAATGGGGGAGGTTGTTCGGGAATATGAAAAAAGTATATCGAGATTATTATGTTTATAATCCATGGAGTAAGCGGCATGTACGCCACCTCCCCGATCATTATGCGCAAAAACATCCGGATGAAGATTGGGCGGAAACGTTTGCGGTATGGTTGAAACCACGGTCCAACTGGAAATCAATATATGCTAAAACACCGGCGAGAAGAAAATTAGAATACGTCGATACAATAATGAGCGAGATCGGCCATCTTGATCCGCGCAATACAAAGACCGATCGCGACGAACCGATTGAGAAAGTTCGTATGACGGTGGCGGAATTTTATAAATTGAATTTAACGTCGCGGGTGAATAATGACGATTTATACGGGTATGTTGATGACATTAAGGCGATTTTTTACTATAATGGTAGAAGAATAAATTCATACCGGGATGCGTGGAAATTTATCCATAAGTATGCACCCTTGATCGAAGATAAAGTGTGTCAGTGGGTCTACTACGCTGACAGAGATATATTGCGAAAACATCTTTCACAGATTGAAAGTATTTGCAGAACTTATAAATTAAAAATCCGCCCGGGCGACGAGGTGGAAAAAATGTCGGAGTTGATGACGCTTCTAACCTACAATATTGTGTATGATATTTATTCTTGAGAAATCCACAAAATCAAACGAGAGGAACATGGGTAGAATTTATATAGAAGATCTTGACAAACATATAGGTAAAGAGGTAACAATACACGGATGGGTTTACAATAAACGTTCAAGCGGTAAGATAAAATTCATCATTGTGCGCGACGGCACCGGGTTATTGCAATGTATAATGGTGAAAGCAACATTACCTGAAGAGGTGTTCGAAACCTTCGGAAAGCTCACCCAGGAATCGTCGCTGAAGGTAACGGGTACGGTTAAAGAGGAACCTCGCGCGCCGGGCGGATTTGAGCTTGAGGTGAAGGATGTCGGCATCATCCACATAGCCCACGATTATCCGATAACACCGAAAGAGCACGGCGTCGAATTCCTGATGGATCGCCGCCATTTATGGCTGCGTTCGACACGTCAGCATGCAATTATGCGGGTCAGACATCAAATTATTAAATCAATTCGTGAATATTTTGATTCGAACGGTTTTGTGCTGATCGATTCCCCGATATTAACGCCGAATGCGGTTGAAGGAACAACGACTTTGTTCGAAACGGAATATTTCGATCTTGGGAAGGCGTTTCTTACTCAGAGCGGACAGCTTTATGGTGAAGCGGCGGCGATGGCACACGGAAAAATTTATTGCTTTGGTCCTACTTTCCGCGCAGAAAAATCCAAAACACGCAGGCACCTGACCGAGTTCTGGATGGTTGAACCGGAAGTCGCGTTTAACGACTTAAACGATAATATGGACCTTGCAGAGGATTTTCTCGAATATATAGTTTCGTCAACGTTAAAACATAAATCGAACGAACTTGAAACTTTAGAGCGCGATACTACGTATTTAGAAAAAGTAAAGAAACCTCTGCCGCGCATAACGTATGATGAAGCAGTCGGTATTCTCAAAGATAAAGGAATTGATTTTGAATGGGGAGGAGATCTCGGCGGTACAGACGAAACGGTGATATCCGAACAATTTGATAAGCCGGTGATGGTGCATCGTTATCCCGCACAGGTAAAAGCATTTTATATGAAGCGGGATCCCGATAATGATAAGCTTGCGCTTGCACTTGATGTTCTTGCACCCGAAGGATACGGCGAAATCATAGGCGGCAGTCAACGTGAAGATGATTACGATACACTGGTCGAGCGCATCAAAGAGCATAACCTGCCGATGGAACCATTTGAGTGGTACCTCGATCTGCGGAAATATGGAAGTGTTCCCCACGCGGGATTCGGGCTTGGCATCGAACGAACAGTTTCGTGGATCTGCGGACTCGATCACGTACGCGAGACGGCGCCGTTCGCGAGAATGATTTATCGGAATACCCCGTAGTTTCGTGTTTTCTGTTTCGAGTTGAAAACTATCGGTTAATCTACAAGAAATAAGAAACCGGAAACTGAAAACTGGAAACTCCAACATATTAGGATAGTAAATGATAGAAGTACAAAACCTCTATAAAACTTTCACAACTATCAATGCAGTAAACGATGTATCGTTCAAAGTTGAACCGGGCAGAGTGTTCGGACTCCTCGGTCCGAATGGTGCAGGCAAGACAACATCCATTCGTATGATATTAAACATTATATATCCCGATTCGGGGGAGATATATTTTGACGGACAGCCGTTCAGCATCGACATCCAGAATAGAATCGGTTATTTACCCGAAGAGCGAGGACTTTACCGAAAAAATAAATTGATGCATACCATTCAGTACTTTGCAGGTTTAAAAGGATTATCTTCGAGGGAATCCAAAAAAAGAGCGCTCTACTGGCTGGAACGTTTTCAACTTTCCGAATATGCAAATAACAAAATCGAAGAACTTTCGAAAGGTAACCAACAGAAAGTCCAGTTCATTATCTCCGTTCTTCATGAACCGAGGTATATCATCCTCGACGAACCATTCAGCGGTCTCGATCCGGTCAATCAAATATTGTTAAAAGACATCCTCGGCGAATTGAGAAAAGAAGGGAAGGTACTGATTTTTTCGACCCATCAAATGGAGCAGGCGGAAAAGATGTGCGACGACGTGTGCATTATAAATAGAGGGCGCGTTGTCTTATACGGCAAACTCAGCGAGGAGAAGAAGAAATTCGGTATCAATACTATATCGATAGAGTACGAAGGCGACGGTTCGATGCTGAAACGGCTTGGAGGCGTTAAACGATCCGCCGTTTACAGTAATTATGCGGAACTCGAGATTGACAGCGCAGTGCAGCCGCGAACAATTATTCAAGAAGCGAACAAATATCTGGATATCAGAAAATTCGAGGTAAAAGAGCCGACCTTGAATGCGATTTTCCTCAAATTGGTAGGCGCCTCGGTTGAAGAGATAGAACTGAAGGATCAAGAAGTGCAATTAACGGAGGCGTCGTTATGAATAAAACGTTTGTCGTTGCGAAGTGGGAATACATGGAGAGAATTAAGAGCAAGATGTTTATCGCCTCGCTGTTTATTTTTCCGATTATTATGATTGCGTTTTTGATTCTTCCATCGCTCTTAGTGTCACGCGCCGAAGATACCCAGAAAGTGATCGGCCTGGTAGATCCGGAAAATAAGCTTTCTCCCGCCCTTATACGAAATATAGAGGAAGGATTCACACTTGTTGATAACCAGCCGATTTATGTGATCAGAAAAATAGAAGAACCGGCCGCAGATAAGGAAACGCTGCGTATGATCGCAAATTCGCTCGTTTTTGCAGAGGACATCGAGGGATATATTTATATTCCGCCGGATATTTTCGAAACAAATCAACCCGAGTATTACTCAACCAATGTCGGCAATGTAAAAGATCAAGGTCGTTTTACCGGGATAATACGCGACATTCTTACAGAATTCAGGTTGGAGGATCGCGGAATCGATCCCGATATTGTTAATGAAGTAGTGAAACCGGTACATTTACGTACGGTACGAATTTCACCCTCCGGTGATGAAAAAGAATCGGATTATCTGACAATTTTTTTGACTTCATACATTTTTCTGATGGCGATGATGATGTTGATTGCAACATCGGGTCAAATATTGATCCGCAGTGTAGTCGAGGAAAAAACGAACCGTATAATCGAAGTGCTTGCGTCATCGTGCTCACCGACCGATTTAATGGCAGGGAAGATTCTCGGATTAAGTGCGCTCGGTTTAACGCAGGTTGGATTATACGCATTAATGGGAGTGGCGGCGGTTTTATATTTCGGTTTTGAAGGAGCGGCGTTTGAGAATGTCTGGTTGCTTTTGCCCTACTTTGTTATCGGCTATTTGTTTTATGCTGCGATATTTGTCGTCGTCGGATCGCCGCTTTCATCGGAACAGGAAGCTCAACAGATTGCGGGTTGGGTAGTGCTTGTTCTATTGATCCCGATGATCTTTGCCGTGCTTGCAATGGAAAATCCCGATATGCCGATTATCCGGATACTGAGTTTTATCCCGTTTTTCACGCCTTCGTTTATGGCGCTGCGCATCCCGATCGCTATGCCGTCGACATTCGATATTGTAACGACCCTCGGCATATTGGCGCTCTGTACAATGATAATGATGTGGATAGCGGGAAAAATATTTCGTGTAGCAATTCTATCATATGGAAAACGACCATCAATTAGCGAAATCCTGCAGTGGATTAGATCAAGTTAGTTTTATCATTGCAAATGTGCTGCGGTTTTGCTATATTAGAAAAAGTTTTTATTATACCTTAAGCCGCAGTATATTTGACTAATGACACTTGAAGAAGTATTTTTTTACTTTCTCGCCGCAGGTGCAATAGTATCTGCCCTACTTGTTATTACGCGAAGAAATCCGATTAACAGCGTAATATTTTTAGTTCTCAACTTTTTCTTTCTTGCCGCCCTCTATCTCACACTCAAAGCGCAATTTATTTCCATTATTCAGATCCTGGTATATGCCGGCGCGATCATGGTGCTTTTTATGTTTGTGATCATGCTGCTTAACCTCGGTGATGAAAAACGGCTCACCGATCGTGTGACATGGAAACAGATCGTAGCTATAGGTCTATCCCTGGCGTTTGTTATGCAGGTGTTGTACATCGTTGGATTTGGTGAGACTGCCGATATGAAAACTATGTCTGCTAAAGCCGTTGATATCGGAACGGTTGAGAATATAGGGATGGAGTTGTTCAGTTATTATGTACTGCCAATCGAAGCAATCTCAGTGCTGCTCGTTGCGGCGGTAGTCGGTGCAATCGTTCTTGCAAAACGTAAGTTCGATTAAACAGTGTGCACCGATGCCGTTGATTCCCGATTGATACCTCGTCCGGAGTTTCCCCGACTTTGTGGGTTGAATCAGATTGCCAAATTATTCATTAGATGAAAACGTAACATGATACCGTTGAATTTTTATCTTGCACTTAGCGCTTTATTGTTTACTATCGGCGTTGTCGGTGTACTCACGCGCCGCAACGCAATAATTGTGTTTATGTCGATCGAATTGATGTTGAATTCGGTAAATCTTACGCTTGTTGCCTTCTCGTCGTTTCTGGGCGATGCAACAGGACAGATGCTTGTCTTTTTCGTGATCACCATTGCAGCGGCGGAAGCCGCTATCGGATTGGCAATAATCATTGCGCTTTTCCGTAACAAGCAAACAGTTAACATTGATGAAATTAATCTTTTAAAGTGGTAAGACACAACTGTTATGTATAATCTTATTGGACTTGTCGTTCTCCTGCCGCTCATTGGCGCTGCATTAAACGGTTTGATCGGCTGGCGTATTAAGAATGAAAAAATAATCGGCGCTTTCGGCAGCGGCGTCGTCGGGCTTTCATTTTTCATTGCCGTATTGATTTTTATCGAGATGCTTGGCCGAGATGCGATGAATAGGATGGAAATAGTCGAGTATTTCAACTGGATAGTTGCGGGGGGGCTTGATACTGCGTTCGCCTATCAGGTCGATCAGCTCTCTATTCTTATGACGTTGGTCGTAACGGGCGTCGGTTTTCTCATCCATGTATATTCCATCGGTTATATGCATGGTGATCCGGGGTACTGGCGATACTTCTCCTATTTAAATTTGTTTATTTTCGCGATGTTGAACCTGGTGCTTGCCGATAATTTTCTCCTGCTGTTCCTCGGTTGGGAGGGAGTCGGTTTATGTTCATACCTGTTGATCGGTTTCTGGTACACGAAGAAATTTACCGGGGACGCCGCAAAGAAGGCATTCATCGTCAACAGGATTGGCGACTTCGGGTTCCTCATCGGTTTGTTCTTAATTTTTATTACGTTTGGTACGCTAAAATTCGAGCCGGTTTTTCTGCAGGCGTCGGTTATGGTATTAGGCGAACCGGTGCTGTTCTGGATTACCCTGATGCTGTTTGTGGGTGCGGTGGGTAAATCGGCGCAGATACCGTTGTTTGTCTGGCTTCCCGATGCGATGGCGGGTCCAACGCCGGTCAGTGCGCTCATTCATGCCGCGACGATGGTTACCGCCGGTGTTTATATGGTTGCTCGCTCTGCGACGCTGTATGCCCTTGCACCGCTGACGCTCGAAATAGTTGCCGTCATCGGATTGCTCACTGCGGTGATGGCTGCAACGATCGCACTGACGCAAAACGATATTAAGAAAGTGTTGGCCTATTCCACCGTTAGCCAGCTCGGTTATATGTTCCTGGCGCTCGGCGTCGGCGCATTCTGGGTGGGTATTTTCCATGTATACACACATGCATTTTTTAAAGCGTTGCTTTTTCTCGGTTCGGGCGCTGTGATTCATGCAATGAATCATGAACAGAATATCCAAAAGATGGGCGGGTTACAGAAGTATCTGCCGAAGACATATCTAACATTTCTCATCGGAGCGATCGCTATTGCCGGGATTCCGCCGTTAGCAGGATTTTTCAGCAAAGATGAAATCTTAGCGTATGTATGGCACGACGGTTCTGTTATTCTCTGGATCTTTGCAGCTCTCACCGCAGGTCTTACGGCATTTTATATGTTTCGTCTTGTCAGTTTAACATTCTGGGGGAATCCGCGATTCAAAGAACACGGTGAAGGCGCTGCACATCCCCATGAAGCGCCGGCAACGATGACAATTCCGTTAATAATACTTGCGGTTCTTTCAATCGTCGGCGGGTGGGTCGGTATCCCGAAGGCGCTCGGCGGCGGTCTTGCGATCAAAGAATTTCTATCGCCGGTGTTCTATCATGCGGACAGAATAATGGCTTTACCCGAACACGGCGTGCATTCGGTCGATTATATCCTGATTGTTTTGTCGGTAGTGATCGCGGCGGCGGGAATTTATCTCGCCCGTACATGGTATCTCAGAAAACCCGACGTGCCGAATCGCATTGCAAAAAAATACAGCGGTGTTTATACTGTGCTGAACAATAAGTACTACGTTGATGAATTGTACGATGCAGTTATCGTCAATCCGACGGTGAAAGGATCGCGTAGACTGCTCTGGCGTGGTTTTGATGTAGGCATCATCGACGGCATAGTGAACGGTCTTGCGAAACTTATAGCGGTTATTTCGAAATACGGACGAAAGGTGCAGGTGGGTGTTGTACAGGGGTATGCAGTTGCATTCGTCTTCGGGATCGTCTTTATTTTATACTGGTTGATATTCAGGTAATTTAATTATCAATATTATGTTTGAAAACAATCTCCTCACATATTTAATATTTTCGCCGCTTGTCGGGGCGTTGATTTTGTTGTTTATTGAAAAATCAAAACACAACGCAATGCGATGGATAGCACTGCTAACGACTATATTCACATTCGCACTTGCGATTGTGTTATTCCTTCGGTTCGATGCATCAGAAGCGGGATTCCAGTTTTTCAAAGAAGCAGCATGGATAGAAGCGATCGATGTGGCATATCGTGTCGGCGTCGACGGCATCTCGCTCTTATTGGTTTTGCTGACAGCATTTATTATGCCGATCTCGGTGATTGCATCGTGGTCGTCGATCAAACATCGTGTGAAGGAATATTTTGTGTTTTTGCTTTTACTTGAAGTAGGGATGATAGGCGTCTTCCTCGCACTCGATATGTTCCTGTTTTACATATTCTGGGAAGCAATGTTGATCCCGATGTATTTTATCATCGGTGTGTGGGGCGGCAAGGATCGTATTTACGCTGCGGTGAAGTTTTTCCTCTTTACGATGATCGGCAGCTTGTTGATGCTCGTTGCGATCATCTGGATCGGCGTCTATGCATCCAATACTACGGGTCATTTTACCACCGATCTTCAGATTTTATACGATATAGCGCCTACGATTCCGCTTACACTGCAATCGTGGATGTTCCTTGCTTTCGCATTAAGTTTTCTGATAAAAGTACCGCTGTTTCCGCTTCATACGTGGTTGCCGGATGCGCACGTCGAGGCGCCGACCGCAGGTAGTGTTATTCTTGCCGGCGTGTTGCTGAAAATGGGTACCTATGGCTTGATCCGGTTTTGTCTCCCGCTGTTTCCCGCAGCGACATACGAGTATATGACCATCATTTGTGTTCTCGCGGTTATAGGAATAATCTACGGCGCGCTTGTTGCAATGGTGCAAACCGATGTTAAAAAATTGATCGCATATTCGTCCGTCAGTCACCTTGGATTCATCGTGCTCGGTATTTTTGCACTTACCGAAGAGGCAATGCAGGGCAGCATCATTCATATGGTCAATCACGGTTTAAGCACCGGGGCGCTCTTTCTTCTGGTGGGGATGATCTACGAACGCCGGCATACCCGTATGATAGTTGACTTCGGAGGAATTGCGAAAGTGATGCCGGTGTTTGCTGCGTTCTTTTTATTTATTTCATTATCATCCATCGGATTGCCGGGATTAAACGGATTTGTCGGTGAATTTCTGATCCTTCTCGGAGCATTTCAGTCGCAAGCATTGGCAACATACTGGTATGCAATTTTTGCAGCAACCGGTGTTATCCTTGCGGCGGTGTATATGCTGTGGATGTATCAGCGGGTGATGTTGGGTGATCTGGATAAACCTGAAAATCAAAAGCTAATAGATATAAATGGACGGGAACTTGCCACGCTTGTTCCGATTGCAATATTCGTGATCTGGATAGGTATCTATCCGTCTACGTTTTTAAATAAGACAGAAGCTTCCGGTCGACAAGTACTCGAGCAGGTGGAACGGGGAAGATCGATATACCGTGCTGCTCAAACGCCGGAAGTAATAGAACAAGATATATTTTCAACACAACCGAACCGTAAATAGTAACCAATGGACTTTAATCCAACTGATCTACTTCATATACTGCCGATACTGATTGTTACGGTTACGGCACTCTCGGTATTAATCCTTGAAATTACCATCAAACGCGCCGAGCCGTTTGTATTTATATTTAGTATTATCGGAATGATTGCCGCCGGGGTTGCTGCAATCAATTTATATCCGGTAAGCGACACGGCATTTTACGAAATGGTTAGCGTCGGCGGGTTTGCAAGCTTCTTTCATGTTTTATTCATAATCCTGACGATCTTAACGTTTTTTATTTCACGACAGTACATAGAACGGATGGGAATTTACCACAGCGAATATTATGCAATGATCCTTTTTGCGCTTGTGGGAATGATGCTGATCGCCTCGTCGCTTGATCTGCTGATGCTGTTTATCGGTATTGAATTAATGTCGTTGAGTTTTTATATTCTTGCGGGTTTCCTGCGATCCAGATTAACTTCCAACGAGTCGGCGCTAAAATATTTTTTGCTCGGCGCATTTGCGACCGGTTTTCTTGTATACGGAATCGCATTAATCTACGGCGCATCCGGCACGACCAAGCTTCCGATGATCGCATTGCAAATTGACGAGCTGTTTAATAGTACACTTTTCTGGATCGGCGTTGCCATGTTGACAATGGGATTCTCGTTTAAAGTTGCATCCGTTCCGTTCCATATGTGGGCGCCCGATGTGTACGAAGGTGCGCCGACAACCGTTACCGCGTTTATGTCGACAGCCGGCAAAGCCGCGGCATTCGCCGGGTTTTTGATTGTCGTTATGTTTTCGTTTGCGGGCGGCGTTGAGAAATTGCATGATCTTTTCGCGATACTTGCCGTCGCTTCTATGGTTGTCGGGAATCTTATTGCGATCTCCCAGCAAAATTTAAAACGGATGCTCGCATATTCGAGCATCGCACACGCCGGCTATATGCTGATCGGATTTGCCGCGGCGAGCGAAACCGGTATCAGCGGCGTTATGTTTTATGTGGTTGCTTATGGTTTTATGAACATAGGAGCGTTCGGAGTATTGTCGATGGCTGAATACGGCGAGGACAAAAATCTAACATTCGATGAATTCAAAGGATTTGCTACCCGCAAACCGCTGCTTGCTGCAATGATGGCGATTTTTATGTTCTCTCTCTCGGGTATTCCTCCGTTCGCCGGATTTTTCGGAAAATATTATATCTTCGTTGCGGCGATACAGGAAGGATATACATGGCTTGCAATCGTCGGTGTCCTTGCAAGCGTTGTCGGTGTGTACTATTATATTAGAGTTATTATTTATATGTACTTTTACGACGGCGATGTTCGGCTTGAGGCAGAGCCATCATATTTAGGCGTTGCTGCTTTGATAATATCGGCGGTAGCCGTCCTGCAAATGGGTATTTTTCCATCAACCGTATTGCGTTTAACGTTCGGATTATTCTAAAGGTATGCTACGAATTGCGTCGGCACAGGAGATGCGAGGTTGTGATGAAGAAGCGATCAAGGGGTACGGCATTCCCGGCATCGTGTTGATGGAAAATGCCGCGCGGGGGACAGCCGATGCGATGTATGAGCATATTCCCGGGCTTAGTTCAAAACATATTTTGATTGCATGCGGTAAAGGAAACAACGGCGGCGACGGGTTCGCTCTCGCCCGACATCTCATCGAACGCGGCAGTACAGTCACGGTCGCGTCACTCTCTCCGGTTTCTCAACTCAAAGGCGACGCACGGATTAATGCGGATATCATCCAGAAGATGAGCCGGACCGATTCGTCGGGTACGCTGTCATTTGTCAAATCCATCACACGCGATAAGCTTGAAAAATTACCGAAGCCGGACGTAATTGTCGATGCGATACTCGGCACCGGGTTCAAAGGAAAACTCAAACCGAAAGTTTCATCCATTGTCGAATGGATGAACGGGGAGCCGGCAATTCGCATTGCCGTTGATATTCCATCCGGAATCGATGCGGATACAGGCAGTAGTGAAGGCGTCACGGTGCAAGCCGATTACACGTGTACCATGGGATTAATAAAGACCGGATTATTATTCTCACCCGGGCGGGATGTAGCGGGTAAAATATTGTGTATCGATATTCAAATTCCTCCGGAAGTATTTCGGCAATCGAAGATACAAACATTTCTCGTACAAGAATCCGATGTTCGTAAAGCAGCACCGAAACGTTCGCTTGATGTGCATAAGTATCAGGTCGGCAAGGTTTTTGTTCTCGCGGGTTCAACAGGACTTACGGGAGCTGCCGCGCTTACATCGATGAGTGCATTAAGAAGCGGCGCCGGTGCGGTTGTCCTCGGCGTTCCCGATAGTCTTAATCTTATGATGGAGAAAAAACTAACGGAGGTTATGACGTTGCCGCTTGCGGATAACGGTTCCGGTGTACTGCTCGCCTCCGCGTGGGAACGGATAAAACAGCAATGCGAATGGGCGGATGTTATTGCCGCAGGACCCGGCTTATCGGGAACCGATGATATTAAAGAAATTATTGTCCGGTTATTACAACAAATACAAAAACCCATTGTACTTGATGCGGATGCAATAAATGTACTTGCAGGAAACGATACGTTGTTTGATAAGCGAAATGCTCCGGTTATTCTAACGCCTCATACCGGTGAATTTTCACGGTTATCGGGGATAGATTCCACCGACATAAATAGAGACCGGCTTCCATTAGCGCGGCGTTACGCACAGAGACGAAAAATTACGCTATTATTAAAGGGAGGTCCCTCGATTGTTGCATCAGAGAATGGTAACCTTTATATTAATGGAACCGGAAATCCCGGCATGGCGACTGCAGGTGCGGGGGATGTTCTCACAGGAGTCATAGCCGGCTTGTGGGCGCAGGGGTTGACGGATGAAGCTGCAGCTTATTGTGGAGCTTATATCCATGGTGCAGCCGGAGATCGAGCGAAGGAGAATTATGGAGAGCGTGCAATGACTGCAGGCGACATTCAAGAAGCGTTGTTGAAGGTATTAAAGGGGATTACAGGTTGAATCAAAATAACAAAGGGTTTTGGATTTACGTTGCTCCGGCGATTTTTTACGGAATACTCATAATAATTGCAACGGGAACTCCCGGAGACCGTATTCCGGCGATTGATATACCCGGTTTGGATAAAGTGGTTCACTTCGGGATGCATTTTATATTTGCGATGCTTATTCATCGCGCGCTATTATATCATGCGAATGGGAACCTATTAAAGGCACATACATTAATCTTAACCGTTGTTTTCGTGTCCATTTTTGGCATTGTAGTCGAGTGGTACCAGACATTTATACCGGAACGATTTCCGACAATCGGCGATGCGATAGCGAATATACTTGGAGCAGTTATCTATATGCTCCTATATAATATGGGGTTAAATCGGATATGGCCTGAACGAAGGATCCGTATTTTACGGAACTAATGGCGCAGTTGCTTGTTGTAAATTAAAGAGAACAAAATTTTTAAAAATATTTGACAAAACTGTCTAATATTGATATATTCTAAAAATAACTAATTAACTCCACACAAAAAGGGAGTTGGTACCGATGACAAAATTAAAACGAGGGAAAGTACCTGAGGAGGATCTGAGACTCAAGTATCCAAAGGTTCTTGAAATCAGTCTGATAATTGCCATAGCCGTATTTATTATCGCATTTAGATTTCTACCTGATTGGGAGGGTCCTGATGGTATCGTCATAGAAGACCAGGAACTTGTCGATCTTGAAGACGTCGATATCACAAGACAAGAAGAGAGACCACCGCCACCGCCTCGACCGCCAATACCGATTGAAGCGCCGGGCGACGATGTGATGGACGATCTTGATTTTGCGTGGAGCGAGCTTGATATGTACGAAGACGTTCCGCCTCCTCCTCCGCCGAGAGATGACGAGCCGGAAGAGCAGTTTTTCCTGGCAGTTGAAGAAATGCCGGAAATTATAGGTGGAATCGAGTCGATTCAACGGCGTGTGCGTTACCCGGAGCTTGCAAAACGAGCAGGTGTTGAAGGTACGGTTTACATCTATGCATTTGTCGATGCACAGGGTAATGTTGTCAGAACAGAGATTGTCAACGATCCGGGTGCAGGTCTTGGAGACGCCGCCGCCGCCGCCGTTGCCGAGGCAAAATTCAACCCCGGCAAACAACGTGGTCAACCGGTTCCGGTGCGTATCTCAATACCGGTTCATTTCCGGTTAGCACGATAAGAAAATTCTTTCGATAAGCCCCTTATTACACTATGATAAGGGGCTTTTTTTATCATTTATGGAAATCGAATTACTCTTTTTATTCTTTCTCGCGTTACTTCTTAGCTCACTATTCTCCTTTTCGGAGATCGCTTTCATTGTTGCGAATAAATTAAAAATCGAGGTGCGTGCTCGGAAAAAAGTAACCGGGGCTGCAACTACCCTTGCCTTTACAAAACAACCCGATCGCTTTTTTTCCACCCTTTTGGTCGGTAATAACATTGCAAATGTTGCTTGCTCGTCTATAGCAACGGCATTGTTCGGTCTTTATTTTGGGTGGGGTGAATTCACCATTCTGATTGTGGTCTCCGTTTCACTCCTTTTGTTCGGCGAAATATTACCAAAAACAATTGCGCGGGATATTGCCGATTTTGTTATTATCCTGATAGCCCTTTTTATTAAGTTTGTTCGTGTTATGTTGTATCCGCTGGTGTGGCTTTCGGAGCGGGTGTCCGGAATGCTGCTCGTTATGTTTAAGGTAGGATCTGATGAGGTAAAACATTTCTTTTCGCGCAGCGATATTAACCAGCTTATTCGCGAAAGCAGTGAAAGCGGTGAGATGGACACCGACGACGGAACGATGCTTGTTAAAGCGATATCGCTTGCCGATCAGCAGGTGCGTGAAGTTATGATCCCGCGCACGGAGATCGTTGCTATCGATCAATCGGCGACGTTGCAGGAGGTCATACGAGTATTCCGGCGATCTGGATTCTCAAGACTGCCGGTCTATAAGGATACGCTCGATCAGATTGTCGGTGTAGTTTATGCACACGATCTGTTTCAACGACCGAGAAGTTTGAAAAATATCATTCGTGAAGTCCTGTTTGTTCCGGAGACCAAAAAGAGCTCCGACCTGCTGCGTGAATTCCGCCAGCGAGGCATTACCATTGCATTTGCAGTCGATGAATACGGCGGCACCGCGGGATTAATTACAACAGAAGACCTTATCGAGGAGCTTTTCGGAGAGATACAGGATGAATACGACGTTGAGGAAATAGTGTGTGAGAAAGTGAACGATACGACGTATCTGCTCAGCGGACGTGTTGAGATCGATTATCTTAACGAAAAATATCATCTCCATATTCCAGACGGCGATTACGAAACGATCGCGGGGTTTATAATGCATAGAGCCGGAACCATCCCGCAGCAAGGTGAAGTTGTGCGAACGGATAATTTTACGATTACTGTATCGAAAGCGGTAAAGAATAAAATTCAGTTGGTACAGCTTGAAGTCAACAAAAATAAAGATCGGCAATAAAAATTTTGAAAACCGTACTATCCATAGTTTCATTATTAATAATTTCAGGATTTACGGCGCCGGGCAGTGATCGGCGTTTCATACCCCTTACTTCGTCCGATACCGATGCAGTTGTAGTAAACTTTACCGGTGATTGTGTATTTACCAACCATTTTGAAACATTCGTCGGAGACGACGTAGAAAGTGTTTTTGCCGATGTGCCATGGTTCATTCGGGCGGATATCAATATGATCAACCTTGAACATCCGATTACAAAATACGGTGAAGCGGAAGAAAAAGAATTTCCATTTAAGATGCACCCGCGTTATCTCACGTTGCTTCAAAAAGGAAATATCAATTTAGTTAATGCAGCAAACAATCACATATATGACTACGGAGTAGCCGGTATTGACGATACTATGGAATATCTGGATTCGGTTAATATTGCTTACGTCGGTATAGGTAAGTCCTTGCAAGAAGCGCGTGAACCTGTTATATTTATAATAAAGGGAAAGCGGCTCGGGTTTCTGGGTTATTTTGGTGGTGCGGGTCAGTTTGCTGCGACGGATACTTCGGCGGGACTTGCGCCGAGATTTCATTTATTAATATTAAGTGATATTCGAAAGCTCAGGTCGAAGGTAGATTACCTCATTGCGTCTTTTCACTGGGGAATCGAAAACGAACACTATCCCGAAGAATGGCAAATGAAATTGGGCAGAGCGAGTATCGATGCGGGTGCAGATCTTGTTGTCGGGCACCATCCTCACGTGCTGCAGGGCATCGAACGATACAAAAACGGGGTGATTGCTTACTCGTTGGGCAATTTCATATTCGGCGGGCACCGGCGTCCGGTTTATGATACCATTGTGTTGCAAGCATTGTTTGGCGAAACCATGGAAGTAAGACCGCTCCCGGTGAGAATCGACCGATGGCGCGTAACAGAGTTGAATCAAAATTTAGCCGGTACAGTAATCGACAGCTTGCACGTGTATTCTCACGACTTTCAAAATTGTTTCTTTTATGAGTATTGTTTACATGGGGAAAAATAATAAACACATGGCGACTCCGGATAATCTCGATAGCATACCGACTGCAATCATCCAGTGCACCAACCGGACTGTTTATTATGCAAATAAAACTGCGAAACGCTTTTTCGGTAATTCACAAAAATTTCCTGTTACGCTTAATGAGTATTTCGGCGACAATGCTGCTCGAGAGATCCGCAGCATACTCCGGATGAGAAAAAATCAGGGATTTGTTATTCACATCAATGACAAAGTGTTTGATGTGAAAAAAGGGTCTTCTCCGAAGAATTCAAACCGCCGTGAGCTTTTTCTCAACGATGTGACCGATATACATCGGAAAATGGAGGAGGAAAAACAGGCATCCGAAGTATTTCAAACCATCGTTGAAAACTCCGAAGATGGCATTAGTATTGTCGAGGGTGACCGTTTTTTATTCGTCAATCAAAAATTTCTTGAATTATTCGGTTATTCAAGTGCGAAGCAGCTTATCGGTAAACCATTTTCGATAGTGGTTGCGCCCGACGACCGGAAGCGAGTTCTTTCCACGAGCCGTGCACGACAAAGCGGGAAGGATGTGCCGTTTCTCTACGATTATAAAGGCAGGAAAAGGAACGGCAGGATTATCGATATCGAAGTAGCGGCATCATTCATCCAGTTTGAAGGGAAACCCGCAAGTTTGAGTTTTCATCGCGATGTTACCGAACGCAATTCCCTTGAAATGCAACTGATCGAATCCGAGGAATTCCGCAAAAATGTTTTCTCCAGTCTTGAACAGGGAGTGATAGTATTCGATGAAAATTTGCGGTGTCTCGACTGCAACAATCAGATGGAATATTTTACCGATATTGAATGCAGAGCGGTGGTCGGTATGCATGCGACGGAAATCTTCGAAAAATTCGAAAAATACGGTGCTCTTGAAAAATTTAATAACGTGCTTGCCGGTACGAAAGTATCGTCCGGATACTTAGAATATTTTCATCCATCCAGCAAACAGTCCCGCTATGCTTGGTTATATCTGTCGCCGTTACTCAGCAGCGACGGTTCTGTGAGGGGAATAGTCGGTACGCTCTCGGATCTTACCCACCAGAAGTTTATGCAGGATGATATAAAAGAATCGGAAACGTTGTTTAGGAACGTACTCGAAGCGATGGGAGATGCGCTTGTACTTACCGATTTGCAAGGAAGGGTATTTCGGGTTAATAAAGAATTCGAACGTATTACCGGTTACCGGGAGGATGAAGCCGTCGGGCAAACTATACCATATTCGTGGTTTTATGAACCCGATACTGCGCGATTTGTCGTCTGGATATCCGAGCTTCGCAATAAAAATTACCTTCATGATTTCGATATACGATGGAAGAGCAAATCGGGTAATATTATTCCCGTTAGTCTGAATACCACATTGTTGAAGAACAAAGAGGGTGATTCCGTCGCAATGCTCAATATGGCGCGGGATATAACAGACCGTAAGAAGCTTGAAACGGAACTACAAAATCGAACACAGCAAATCGAGCTTATCAATCGTGTTATCAGCAAAGCAAACGAGACTATCGAGATCAACGATCTCCTGAATACGCTCGACAGAGAATTGCGGCAGCTTATTGCATGTGATCTTTTCGGGTTAATCCTGCTGCGAGGAACGGATACGGTAGAAGAAGTTGCTTTTACAATAGATGCAGAAACAAAGCAAAGCAGGCGGAAAGAACATATCGGAACGAACACTTCGCTCGGTTTAAAAGTCAGGAGCTGGAAAAAACCGTTTTTATCGAACAACCTGAGCAATAATAAATCGGAGATTAAGAATCTGCCGCTTGTGAAAGCGGGGTATAACTCGCTTGCGGCAGTTCCGATCTATACAAAAGATACATTCCTCGGAATATTATACATCGCGACCCGTCAAAAGAACGGATTCAACGGAAACGAAATTGACTTGCTCCAGCCGATATGCGAACAAATCGGGTTGATCGTAGATAAGCTTAATCTATTTACCCGTGTCCGGGATGATGCACAGTATATCCATAATCTTCTCTATTCGATGGATGATATAGTGTTCACGGTAAACAACGATCTGATTATCACCGAGACCAATACTCCATTCAACGAATTTCCGTTTGTCGATATCCGGAAGTCGGGAGGAAAGCATAAATCGCTAATCGGTCGGGCGTTATACGACGTGCTCATCAATGCCCCGTATCGCGAAGGCATTGAACAAGTAATAGACGCTCTCTTTTCAGGCAATTTAACAATTTTCACTACCGAATTTGTACATACCATAGACGGTGATCGAAAATATTGCCAGCTTCGCATTAACCCGATGAAAGTTGAAGGTCGTATTGTTGGATTAGTCTTTACTCATACGGATATCACCGCATTAAAGAAAACCGAAGCCGAATTGAAAAGCCGTAATCGAGATCTCACCATTCTTGCATCGCTGGGAAATATATATGCCTCCTCGCTCGATATCGATGAAATAGCGGAAAGTGTACTCGAACGCATCGATGATCTCCGGCAACCGGATGTATTGACGATATCGTTGCTTGATAAACCTGCAGGAAAATTAAGACTTGTCGCTGCTAAAGGTATTCCTCAAGAGAAATCATCGCATTCATATAACACCGATCATCCGGTCATCGAAAAAATAATTGACAATAGCGATTATACAATTATTGAGGATATCGAGAACGAATATCCTGAGTTATATGATTATTTCATAAGAAAAGATCAGCGCTCTGTCGGATTTTTTCTTTTAAAGGTTGAAAACGAAATACTCGGCGCCTTGAGTGTTGGTTTTGTGAATTTTAATAAATTTTTCCCCGAGGACGTTGCCCTCTACAGAAATATAGCAACACAGGTAACTATGGCGATACAAAATGCGCAACTCTATCGAAAGATTCAGATTTCTGAAGAAAAGTATCGTTTGCTTGTAGAGACGGCACAGGATATGGTTATATCAATGGACCTCGACGGAAACTTTACGTATGTCAGCCCGAGTGCAAAACATCTTACCGGGTATGATCCCGAAATGATACTCAAACAACGTTTTAATCCGCGTATGATCCATCCGGGAGATTATCGTGACATAAACAAACTGTTACGACTTGCCATAGAACGGCAGCCACTGGCGGAGCCGGTGCGAGCGCTTGAGTTTAGAATCCGGACACGATCTGGAAATTATCGGTGGATGTCGGCGTCGTGGACTCTTATGCACAATGAACAAGGTCGCGTGACCGGGGTACAATGTATTCTACGGGATGTACATGAACGGCGTCTCGCCGAAGAGGAGATTACACACCAATTAGAACGGCTCCGTGTTCTGTACGAGCTTGCGCATGAACTTGCAGCCACCCTTGACCGAAACGATATTCTGGTTACGGTTTCAAAGAGCGTTACCCGGGTGCTTCCGCATCTATCGCTTGCAATTTATCTCTATGACGATGAAACTCCCGATACGTTACAACAAATTTTGAAGATCGGTGCTGCCGACGGGATTCCCATAATGGAGAAACCGGAAATGATATCGCTAAATAACGAAGCATACAAGCTTGAACGGCAGGTCATCGAGGAACGCCGGTTGTGCGATATCCCGGGCGATTGGAACAAAAACCACAAAATTGTTGCGCCGATGATAATAAAGAAAAAAGTTCTCGGATTGTTCGCTCTTGAAGCCGAAGGCGCCGATACGTACAGCGAAACTCATAAAGACCTATTGCAAACGATCGCGCATCTTGCAGGGATCGCAATAGAGAAAGCTTTGCTGTATCAGGAGACGGTGGAAAAATCGGAAGTAATTCAACGGAGGAATCGTGAGCTTGACGATTTTACCTATGTGGTTTCCCACGATTTGAAAGAACCGCTCATTAGCATTGAAGGATATAGCAAAATAGTACTTGCCGATTATAGTGACACTTTACACGAAGACGGTGTGGAAATGCTCACATCGATTTCACAATCGTGCTACAGGATGAAGAACCTGATTAATGAGCTGTTAGACTTATCGCGGGTGGGTCGGCTCACTGAAAGTATGACCCCGGTTTCAATTAACGATGTGGTGAAAGAGATACTGGACGACCTTGAGTATACCATTAAAAAACGAAAGGTCAGTGTGGAGGTGGAGAATAATTTACCTATTGTTCTTGGAAACAGGGTGCATATCGTTGTACTTTTCCGTAACTTAGTAGTGAACGGTGTAAAATTCAATTCATCGGAGCACCCTGTGATAAGAATCGGTTGGAACGAAGAAGATTCTATGTACCGGTTCAACGTGTCGGATAACGGAATCGGCATTGAACGTGATTCATTTGATAAAATTTTTACTATATTTCATCGGTTACGTACGGAATTTCGATATGAAGGGACGGGAGCCGGGTTAACCATCGTGAAAAAGATCGTCGAGACGCATGGCGGGAGGATATGGCTTGACTCGACTGTAGGAAAAGGAACGACATTCTATTTTACTTTACCAAAACCATAAACAGTGAATGAATATTGAGACGAGATCTTAACATTCTGCTTATCGATGATAATCCTGATCACATTAAGATTATTATCTGGGCGCTGGAACAATCGGAAGTAAAGAATAAAGTATCGGTGATTGAAGACGCCAACAGAGCGCTTGCCGTTTTGGACACGATTGATACACCGCATAGCGTCCTGAACAGGAAACCGGACCTAATTTTTCTGGATATAAATTTACCGACTATGAACGGTATCGATTTATTGCAGCATATTAAAAGCAATCCTGTTTTAAAGTCGATACCGGTTATTATGCTCAGCAGCTCGGATAGATTTGAGGATGTGGAAAAAGCGTATGAGAACGGCGCAAATACATACATAAGCAAATCAAAGATTTTCGACGAGGTTGCACACGCAGTAAACACTGTATGTGTCTACTGGGCAAACATTGCACAGCTATCAACGGGAAATTAATGAGGTGTCTATTATGGAAAAACGAGATGTAAATCTTTTACTCATTGAGGATAATGAAAATTTTGCCCGATTAGTACAAATATATTTACGGCGTTATCACGATGTAAAATTCAACATTATCTGGAAGGAAGACGGCGAACAGGGATTGAACGAACTCAAGGATAATCCCGATATCGACATTATTCTGATGGATTACTTTCTACCAGGTCAAAACGGTCTCGACACCACACTGCAAATCAGGGAAACAGGGATCAAGTCGCCGGTTATATTTCTCACTGTCAATAAGGATTTTAATCTCGCATTGGAAGTGATGAAAGCGGGCGTATCAGATTACATCGTAAAAGAAGAGATATCGACGCCGGTCTTCCCCAAAATCATACTCGGGGTACTTGAGAAAAAAGAATTGAAGGAGAGATTTGAAGACCTTGAGATAAGTCGAAACCGGCTTGAAGCCCTGCAAAATCTTGCAACCGATGTTACCTCAGAGCTTGGCCCGGTGTTAAATGAAATGCGAGAAATATCCAACGAGTTAATGGATAAGTATAAAAAAGAAAATACGGCGAATTATCTGACTATTATCAACGATAGTGTACAGCGTATTCAATCGAAGATCATTAAGTTAAAAGAGATCAAAGACGATAAGACAGTGACGTATGTAAAAGATCTGAAGATGATCGATTTATCGTGATCTGTCGAGGCGATTTGCAAACCTTCTATTTATTATTCGAACATAAAATTATATGAATTCTCGCATTGCGGTTGCACAAATTGATGTACGTGTTGGTGATATTAATTATAATTTGAAACGCCATATCGAGTATGTTGATGAAGCGAGATCAAACGGCGCCAGCATCGTTATTTTTCCAGAATTAAGTCTTACCGGTTATTCCATTCGAGATCTGGTGCACGATGTTGCACAAACTTCTTATCATAATCATCCGCATTTTGAGAAGTTACTTGAACTCAGTAAAGAAATTCAAATTATTGCCGGCGGAGTGGAGGAAACCTCGCGTTTCAAATTGCACAATGCCGTATTGCTCCTTGCAAACGGTGAGATGAGTATCGTTCATCGTAAGATTTACCTCCCGACATACGGTATGTTTGAAGAGAACAGATACTTCCTGCCGGGCGACTCGGTGCGTTCATTCGATACCCCTGCCGGGAGATGGGGAACTCTTATTTGTGAGGATATATGGCATCTGTCATTACCATATTTGCTTGCGCAAGACGGCGCCGAGGTGATTGTTGCCATATCGGCGGGTCCGACCCGCCTCGGCGGAGATAAAAAAGGTAAACCGGCTGTTGCAGATATAAATCTGGAACATCATAGAACGTACGCCCGTCTGTTGTCATGTTACTTTATTTTTTGCAATCGTGTGGGGTTTGAGGACGGCATCGGCTTTTGGGGTGGGTCGACGATCATCTCACCATCCGGAACTATTATTGAACAAGCCCCGTTTTTTGATAATGCTGTGATATACGGCGATATTTTGCACGAAGAGATTAAGCGTGCCCGACGCGACTCCCGCCACGCGCTCGATGAGCGTCCTGAATTCGTGCTGAAAGAATTGGAGAGGATCACCCGCTGAAAAAAATCTTGATAAAATAGCCAAAATTTAATACTTTATATAGTTTATAGAAATTTATACGTATTTGTAACCAATTTGTATGCAGGAGGACGATAGAAAGGCATGAACGGCGTAAAAACTGCATTTTTTTTAACATTAATCATGGTGTTGTTCCTGCTCGTAGGACAGGCACTCGGCGGTCAACAGGGCATGATCATCGCATTTATTATAGCCCTCGGGTTTAATTTTTTCAGTTATTGGTATTCCGATAAAATCGTGTTGAAGTTATATAAGGCAAAGGAAGTTTCGCGAGCACAAGCACCCAAACTGTACGGGATGGTTGAAAAACTGGTAAAGAACGGCGGGCTTCCGATGCCGAAAGTATATGTAATTCCATCGAATACGCCAAATGCTTTTGCTACGGGCCGCAATCCCTCGAACGCGGTCGTAGCGGTGACCGAAGGGATTGTACGGCTCCTGAACGATGAGGAACTTGAGGGAGTACTTGCCCACGAACTCGCCCACATACGAAACCGGGATATTTTGTTAAGTACTATTGTCGCGACCATAGTCGGTGCTATTACCTACCTCTCTTTCATCGGCAGATTCGCATTTTTTTTTCTCGGGCGAGGTGGAGATCGCGATGCCGGTGCGGTGATCGGACAGCTTTTAATGCTCATCATTGCACCGATCGCAGCGGCTCTTATTCAAATGGCGATATCCCGTGCTCGTGAGTATATGGCAGATGCCGGCGGCGCCGAAATTTGCGGTAAACCGATGGCGCTGGCAAATGCTTTAAAAAAACTTGAGAAGGGTGTCGCACGGACGCCTATGCAGGAAGCGAATCCGTCAACATCGCATATGTTTATTGTAAATCCGTTCCGGGGCGGTGGCATTACCAAATTATTTTCGACGCATCCGCCGATTCCGGAACGAGTTAAACGGCTTGAAGCGCTCGCACGCGGAAGAGCGTAAGCCGGGAAAGAATGACGTGTGAATATTAGTAAGTTGACCGGAACATACTTTGGAATTGTTTTACTGTGTACGATTATATTACCGGGGACACTTAGTGCACAAAAAGAACTTAGATCAAATACTGAATTGTTGCACCAGGTTATCGAGAAAAGCATCGATCAACTTACCGGCGTGTTGCCGGAAAACGCGCACGTTACAGTAATTGTGAAGTTTCCCGAATATGAATGGTTCATTCATCACCGTGTTGTCGATGTATTAACAGAATCAGGTTTTTCTATAGCCGGGATCCGCGAAGATGAAACCAGCGATTATTATACTCTGGAGGTCGGTGTCGAACGCTTTGGTGTGACCTATAGCAATGCGAAGCGGCAATCGTTGTTCGGATCCCGGGTGATGACCAGGCAGGTACATGGAATCTTTTCATTTCGTATTAACGGAGGTGAAAAAGAGCGGGTTCTAAGAATTTCCGAAAGTGTTACCGATGTGATACCGTATGGTAAACAGGAGGATGTGGAAAATAGGGCGCTTCCGTTTACGCAAGCCGATCTACCCGGAGGTTCGTTGACCGAGCGCTATCTCGGGCCGGCCGTCATTATTGCCGCGACCGGCATTGTTGTATACTTGTTTTTCTCGGTCCGTAGTTAACTGAAAATATAAATGATTGAAAATAGGATTTGTATGAAGCAGCGGATTGTTTTGTTTATTAAATTAGCAGGGGTTTTATCGTTGATAATTCTTTTTATTGCGGGATGCGGCAGGCGCGAAGTTACGGTTGATTTATCTGCCGAAGAACGGTTCCAGCGTGGAATGCGGCAGTATGAAGAGGAAAACTACGTCAGGGCAATTGATGAATTTCGAATAGTAACGCGCCAGTTCGCCGGAAGCGATTTTGCTGATGATGCGCAGTACTATATGGCACTGTCCTATTTCAATCGCGGCGAATATATTCTCTCGGCAAACGAGTTTGAGACGCTGGTCAATACTATGAGCGCCAGCCCGCTTGTTGCCGAAGCGCAATATAAACTGGCTTTATCTTATTTCAATTTGTCTCCGAGATACGATCTCGATCAGGAATATACATTTAAAGCGATAGACGAGTTGCAGGCCTTTATCGATTTTTTCCCCACACATGAATTGGTGCCTGATGCTGAGCGAAAAATTCATGAACTAAACGAGAAATTAGCCCGCAAGCAGTACGAAAATGCTAAGTTGTATATGCGCATACGATACTACAGGGCGGCTATTCGTTATTTTGACGTTGTTATAGAACGGTTTCATGATACTCAATATGTCGAACTTGCTTATATAGGCAAAGTAGAGGCATTTATGGAACGCAATATGTATGATGAAGCAAACGAAACGCTTCAACGGTTTCTTCGGCAGTTTCCAAACAGCGATCACCGATCGCGCGCACGAACACTTGAACGCCGCATCGTGTCGGCGCTGAGCGACGAAGAGACCGATCACGATAACGGACCTTCCGCCGGGCAAACCGGCAACAATGAACGATCCGAAGGAGATCGGTTTTGAAGCACGATAATCGTACTCCAAAAGATTCACAGGTCGAGATGACCGAGATGGTGTTGCCGAACGATACCAACACGCTTGGAAATATGCTCGGGGGTAAGCTGATGCATCTGATCGATATTGCCGCGGCAATAGCGGGTGCGCGCCACTCAAATAAGGTTGCAGTCACGGCGTCAGTCGATGAGCTTAATTTTCTGCATCCGATCAAGCTCGGCGAAGTGGTTATACTTCGGGCATCGGTAAATAGGGTATTTAATACATCCATGGAGATCGGAGTGAAAGTGTTTTCCCAGAACCTACGTACCGGAGAATTAATCCATGCCAACAGTGCATATCTGACGTTCGTAGCGCTTGATGATAATGGTAAGCCGGCCCGCATTGCTCCGATCCATCCCGGAGATGAGGAAGAAATGCGACGCTATCGTGAAGCGCTTGAACGAAGAGAACGCCGTTTGCAGCATCGCAAACATCAAAAAAAAGCGTGACCAATGTCGGGTAAAGGGGCTCTTATACAATATCAAAGAGTTATTGTATGCTACCTGCTCATCACGGCGGGTGTAATCATACCCGCACGTATCAATGGTGAATTTATCAAGAACGTTCCCGTCGGTCCGATTGACTTTATCCCTCTCGAATACAAACCGAGCAGTATGTTTACCGCACATCTCTCGGAGCGTAACGTTCAGGATCTAATTGTGACATATACATTGCCGGTTATGTCGATCTTCAGTGCTGAAGGTTCTGTAATCGTCGATCTTGATCATATTCCTGCTATGCTCGAACCGATGCGCAGTAAAGACAAAGCTGACAACCTTGTCTTTGTACCTATACATAAAAGTGAAATTCAAGTTATTCGCTTTGACAAAGATGAAGCAAAATTCAAGAGAGTGTGGGAAAAGAAATTAGACAATTCGCCGGTTTTACTCCGAACTGCTGATGTAACAAATAACGGGTATGACGATATTTTGTTGTTGTTGCAGAACACTGCCGGTGTCGGTTTTATACGCAATAACGGCAACGGCGCCTTTGACGAAATTGAATTTCTATTCGATGAAATTCTTGTTTCTTTATTTCAAGTTGCAGATATCAACGGCGATGGTATTAATGATTTTATTTTATTCGATCCGGTAAAGAATGCACTCCTGTTTCAATATGGATTCGGTGATATGGTCTTTTCACTCGGGGGTGTGCAAAATTTACCGGCGTCAATTTCTTTTTTTCAAGCGATGCCGATTGTCGAGGATACAATTTACGATCTGTTGACGGTGTATCCAGAGACGACAGAATTCAGCGTATTTTTCGGCGACGGTCTTGGACGCTTCAGACATATACAGACGCACAAATTAACATCCGGTAAAAAAACATTTTTATTTACCGACCTGTTTGATAATGACCGCTCCGATATTGTAATTACAGAACATAAAACCGGTATCCTTCGTTTATATCGTAACAACACGCTAAGGGGATACGAACCGGCGGGTGTTATACAACTCTCCACCGGTATCCGCGATGTAATAACGAAAACTGATCCGCGATCCGGTGCAAGCGATCTATATATACTCGACGTTGCTAAAAACCGGTTGATTGTTCTCCGATTATTACCTTCGGTTGTCGACTTCTTGCCGCCAAAGCTTGCGCTTTCATCGGAAGTGACTGATTTGGTCACGGCAAACTTTTTAGAAGGACCAGGACCGGAATTGTTTGCTCTCTGTAAAGAGACTGCAACGATATCTATCTATTGGTATAATCACGCGTTGGAGTTGAATCACTCTATGATCTCCGTGCCGGGGAGTCCGGAGAATCTTTACGTAGCCCGCGGTCCGGAAAATAGAACAAAGCTCGTCGTATCCGATAAAATAACCGATGTTATCACAATCGTGTCGATGCAATGGGAGCGATTTGAATCGAATATGTACGGCATACCCGTTATGAAATCGTCGGAGGTTATCTATCTTGGAGTAACGCCGGATGCACGGTTCAAAATCGGTGTGCTTTCATTTACCCCCGATAACGACACACCAACGCTATCGCTGTTTGAACAGATTGCTATCGATGAATACATCGAGCACACTATCACGCCGATTCAGGAAGAGAGAATAATTGCACTTGATGTAATTGATATTACCGGCAACAACGCGATTGATATTGTTTACATGTTCCGGACGGATGACGGACAACATGTGTATATTACGTCGGCGTTAAATGATTCGGAATATGTGTATCGCAGACAGGGTAATATCTTAGCTCTGGAAGATTCGACTTCGACCCGCGGTTTTATCATTTCCGAAAACACACCGGATAATCACCTGTCCTCGTTTATTATATATCTCGATGAAGATGGAGAAAAGAAGGGACGCATTTTCAGGGCTGCCGCCGACCGGAGCGGGTTGCTTTCATGGCTCAGCGCTCATTCGAGTGGACCTATCATCCGATACCCGGATGAAATCGTATTATTACGTTCGCCAATAAGCTCATATAACGATCTTGTATATTACAATGCATTGACCGAACATATTGAAGTGATGTACAGCAACGATGACGGAACATTGATGCCTGCAAAACCGATTAAAAAAGTTGATGACTTATCAGCATTCACTACCTATCACGACCCGGTCGAAGATGCGCGCGTGCTGGTTATCGGTGGAAAGGGTAAACCATATATTGAGTTTTCACGTATCAATGAGTAAGGTTATTACATATATTGCCATCATATCGGTTTTGATTGGACATAGTTTGTACGCACAACACCGGTCTGATGAACATCGCCAGGATATTATTCAAATGTTAAACGAAGGAAAAAGCTTGCACGAAGTTCTTTCTCTCCATGAAAAATGTTTAACAGCGCCGATGATGGAATTAACGGCGCATTTTGATAAACTCCTTCCGTCAACACAAATGGAAGTGATTAGAATGTTTGCTCTACCGGTGATGGAGAATACTGTAGTTAGTCCGAACGAACTGTTTAAAATTCATTATGATACATCGGCTTCCAGCCCGCATACACCGCCGTTAATCGATGAAAGCGGCAATGGAATACCGGATTATATCGACTCGGTTGCCTCCGTCTTCGATCATGTATGGCATTATCAAATAGACAAGCTTGGCTACGATATACCGTATATCGACGAGAGCGGATATTATCATGTGTATGTAGTTAATATGATTGTTCGATTCGGCAGGCAGTTTTACGGGGCAACCATACCTTATAAATCGATTGACGATGAAGGGGAATTTTCTCCCCGATTTAAAACGTACATCTATATCGATCATAAATACGAAGGTTATCCAACATCCGGATTAAACGGCATGCGAGTTACCGCTGCTCATGAATTTCATCATGCCATTCAGTTCGGTGCGTATGGATACTCCGGCGCTTCCAACACGTTATTTTTCTATGAAATAACTTCAACGTGGTTTGAAGACGTCGTATATCCGGAAATAAATGACTATTATTTTTATCTGCCGGTATTATTTAGAAGAAATATATACAATTATCCTTTTTATCATAGCCGATCGACAGATCTCCATATGTACGCCCGAGCAATATGGGGTCTAATGATGGAGCGGCGGTACGGCAGAGATATCATGCGCCAAAAGTGGGAATATATCAAGGAAATGCACCCGATCGATGCCATCGACCGGGCGCTGCGGGATTACGGCTCGACGCTTGAGCAGGACCTTGCCGAATTTAATCTCTGGAAATTTTATACCGGATCACGAGCGCGTCCGGATAAATTTTTTATCGACGGCGCCGATTATCCGATGTTAACCGAGAAAACACCTGCGATTCAGCATATAGGTGAAACGATGTTCAGAGATGTAGATGTGCAGACACAAACTATACACTATCATGCAATTATAACCGTGGAGCAGGATACGGTTTACTTTTTAGTATGCAATGTTGAAAATAATGTCTCTGACAATGATGAAGGGTTTTATGAACTGACGGTTTTTTCTGAGCGGCGCCCGGATACCCTTCCGATCGGAAATGGGTTGTGGTACCGGCTGGAGTCCAACAACCCGTCGGTGTGGAAGATATTCCCCCTCTATATGGAATCGCCCGTTGCCGATGAACGGATATCGGTGTATCCGAATCCGTTCCGGACGGGACAAGCGTCCTCAGTATCATTTGTGGTCGATACCGCGGAAGAAGTTGATCTCACAATATTCTCCAGCGATATGCGCCTGGTATTCGACGGTAATCTTACTCCCGATAGAACATTCGATCGTTCGGTTGTTCGGTGGAACGGGCGCGATAACAGGGATCGACAGGTTGCGAGCGGTGTTTACTTTTATGTGCTGCACTATAGCAATACCGTGGCGAAAGGAAAAGTAACCCTTATACGGGAATAAATGAATTCAATTTTATTACAGCTCGAGAACGTACGCAAAGAATTTTCACGGCGCATTATATTCGATAAGATCGATCTTACGTTGAAGAACGGGAATTCGATCGCAATTACCGGCATTAACGGTTCGGGAAAATCGACGCTTGTTAAGATTGTCGCTGGCATATTATCGCCGACGCGTGGTGCGTTAACATTGTCGGTAAACGGTAAAGAGATGAAGCCCGAACAATATCATAACTACATCGGATTTGTTGCGCCGTACATTCAAATGTATGATGAATTTTCCGCGTATGAGAATTTGAAATTTTTTGCACGCATCCGCGGGCTGAGATTCGATAAGAAATATGTAGATTATATGCTCGACCGTGTAGTTTTATACGACCGCCGCAACGATGCGGTTCGCACCTATTCCAGCGGCATGAAACAACGGCTTAAATATGCTTTTGCGTTATTGCATAAACCGGAGGTGCTGATATTTGACGAACCACGCGCTAATCTCGACAGGCATGGCGTTGCGACGGTGTGTGAAATAATGGAGGAACATAAACCGGACGGTGTTCTTATACTGGCAACCAATGATCAGGAAGATCTTTCGTATGCGGAAACAGTGCTGAATCTGGATGAGCTGCGGAAGGCGAGGATTGAAGAGAGGCAAAAACAAAATAGTGTAACGGCAAAATTAACCTAATATAATGATCCAACAAACGACGGCGGTATTTCTTAAAGATTTCCAGTCTGAGCTGCGGACGCGATATGCAATCAATGCACTCGTAATGTTCGTAATCACGACGTTATCGATTATACTTTTTTCGATAGGAGGTGAACGTGTTTCGCTCGATGTACTTGCCGGAATGCTCTGGGTTGTCATATTCTTTTCGGCAATGTCCGGGTTATCAAGATCGTTTGTCAGCGAGGAAGAGCGTGGCACAACGATGACGCTTCAGTTGCTGGCGCAACCGGCAGTTGTGTATTTCGGAAAATTGCTTTTCAATCTGGTTCTCATTCTTTCGATAAATACACTTGTTGTGACATTGTATGTACTGCTCATTCCGTTATTTGTTGTACAGTCGGCGAGCATCTTTTTCCTGACGCTCTTTCTCGGCAGCGTCGGATTGGCGTGTGCATCGACGATAATTGCAGCAATTATTGCAAAGGCAAACTCCAAAGGAACGCTTTATCCGGTGCTTTCGTTTCCCATATTGTTACCGCTTTTAATGACGGTTATGAATGCAACCAAATTATCGCTCGACGGCGCCCCTTTTACCGAAGCGACCGGAGAATTCAGAGTGCTAATTTCTTATTCAGTCGTTTTGGTTGCAGTTTCCTGGGTTTTATTTGATTACGTATGGAAGGATTGATTATATTGCCTAATTGCTAAGGTTTTCTTATTTTTAAAATATTTGCGGACTCTGAGTTCCGATTATTGAGATTGTAAAAAATGAATTTTTTAAAAAGTTCCCATAAAAAGCAGATTTTCTTCACAAAAATCTGGCACAGCGTTTGATAGCATGTATGTTGTAAAATTCAACATAGGAGAAAACGGGTTTTGAAATATAAGTTCTGGAAGATTTTACTGGGTATCTGGTTGGCGTTAGTGATAATTGTCGGGTTTTCTTTTGATATAGTTGATTCACCGCAAAATTGGAATGAATTCCCTAATATCCCGGGACTCGAGAACAAAGCCCGAATTATTTTTTTCCATGTTCCGACTGCGTGGATCGCAGTCATAGCATTTTTAATGGCAATGGTTAACGGAATTCGATACCTGCAGAAAAACGACCTCGAGTATGATGTACGCTCTTCTTCCGCCGCCGGTCTCGGATTGATATTTTGTATTCTTGCTACGGTCACCGGCGCCATTTGGGCGAAGTTTAACTGGGGTGCGTACTGGAACTGGGATCCCCGGCAGACAAGCATATTTGTACTTATGTTGATTTACGGCGCTTACTTTGCCCTGCGCTCGGCGATCGAAGTAGACGAAAAACGGGCAAGTTTATCGGCAGTGTATGCAATTATCGCCTTTGTTACTGTTCCGTTTTTCGTATTTATTATGCCGAGAATGATGAGCGGTCTACATCCCGGATCGGCAAGCGACGAGGGTGCAGGTCCGGTTGTCGATTTTAGTATGGATACGACAATGTATATAGTTTTTTTAGCATCCTTGTTTGGCTTTACGTTGTTATATTTATGGATATATGAGCTGAGAGTCCGGTTAGGTATGATAGAGCTACGGTATGAATCACTTCGTTCACATGAATAGGAGATATTGATTGGAATCACTGTACGATTTTCTCGATAAGCACGATATCTATATTGTATTGCTTGTTGTGCTTGTGATCTGGTTGTTGTTATATTTTTATTTGTTCCGGCTTGATAAGAAAATAAGGAAAATTGAAGAGACAGGTGAGTGAATTATTTTAGAATTTTATAACTAACAACATAAAGGAGTGTCGGTATGAACACAAAAACAATCGTGGCGGGCGTCATTATAGTAATATTTCTCATTTTCGGAGCGTGGTCGTTTCTTGAAAGTAATGTGGAATATACCGATTTCCAGTCGGCGTATGAGACGGGACGCACCGTGCAGGTAGAAGGCACCTGGGTGGAAGAAAAGGGCGAGCGGTATAATGCGGATCTTAACGAGTTTACTTTTTATATGGCTGATAAGAATGGCCAGGTAGTTCGTGTTGTGCTCGAAGGTCCCCGTCCGAATAATTTTGAAATTGCTACCAGTGTCGTCGCGCGCGGCCGTTTTGCAGCGGAAGATGAATTTCGCTCAACGAACGTGTTGACCAAATGCCCCTCAAAGTATGAAGGTTCTGCTGAAGAAATGATGGGTGCATCGGACAAACAGTATTATGAATAGTATGTGTACCTGTAAAGGGTGCTTATAATCAAGGAGGATAAATGATCGGCAGTATTATAATTAAAATTGCATTTCTCGGAATAATAGTATCGCTTGGCGCTTATTATCTCTCGTTCAGAAATCAAAACCAAAAATTTCTTACCTACGCGCGTGCCGGATATCATACAGCGGTCGTCGGACTAATGATCGCATCGGCAATACTCATGTATCTTATCCTAACACATCAGTTTCAATATACGTACGTCTGGAGTTACAGCTCCACAACACTGCCGACAGGGCTGCTAGCCGCCTCGTTCTGGGCAGGGCAGGAGGGAAGTTTCCTTTTATGGGCGTTGTTAGCAGGTTTGGTCGGTGTTTTTCTCATGTCGTATTCCACCAATAAAGGGTATGAAGGGCAGTTGATGTTCGTGTATTCGATGATTGTCGGTGTATTACTGCTGATGCTCATAGTGAAAGATCCTTTTATGCGGGTGTGGCAATCGTTTCCCGGACAGGTTGAAGCAGGATTTATACCACCGGACGGGCGTGGCATGAATCCTTTGCTACAGAATTACTGGATGGTGATCCATCCGCCGATACTTTTTGTCGGATTTGCGGCAATGGGTGCGACCTATGCTTTTGCGGTCGCCGCGTTATTGAAAAAAGATTACACACACTGGGTGCGTCCGGCAACACCGTGGTTTGCATTCGGTGTGCTGTCGCTCGGTCTGGGCATTATGTTAGGCGGATACTGGGCATACGAGACGCTCGGCTGGGGAGGTTACTGGGCCTGGGATCCGGTCGAGAATTCATCGCTTGTACCCTGGCTGATCGGTCTCGCTGCACTGCATACCATGCTGGCACAGCGACGGAGCGGCGCTTTTGTTCGGACCAATCTTGTACTCGGTATTTTAACCTTTGTTCTTGTTCTCTACAGTACATTCCTAACCCGGAGCGGTGTTCTCGGCGCTACCTCGGTGCACTCGTTCGTTGAACCCGGTTGGATGGCATATATACTCTTATTATCTTTTATTATTTTCTTTGGCGGTTTCGGATTGCTGCTGCTGTTTGTTCGTATGCGTGAAATGCCGAGCGTGCCGATTGAGTATAATTACATATCGCGCGAGTTTGCGCTCTTCCTTGGTGCGGCGTCACTCATATTCATTGCATTGTTTACTATAGTTGGGACTTCGTCGCCGATCATTACCAATTTGATCAAAGGTCAGGTCAGCGCGGTAGATATTTCGTTCTACGAACAGACGACCACGCCATTCGGCATTGCGGTTGCATTCCTTGCCGGGTTTGCACAGATATTGTGGTGGAAATCATCGAAAACGAGGACCATCTTAAAGAA
Source organism: Ignavibacteriales bacterium (assembly GCA_003567775.1). Classification (GTDB taxonomy): domain Bacteria; phylum Bacteroidota; class Ignavibacteria; order T3Sed10-11; family T3Sed10-11; genus T3Sed10-11. The sequence continues at coordinate 42,775 of PWYR01000014.1, forward strand.
CATGCTGCCGGCACTGATCATTGGCGCCGCTGCGACCGGCGTTATGATCGCGTTTGGATTATCGACGATTATGATGATCCTGCTGACATTTGCCGCCTGGTTCGTTCTGATAGTAAATATACAAATCGCATATAAGATCGGACGCGGTAATCCAAGCTTTGTCGGCGGTGCAGTTGCCCACATCGGCGTCGGGTTGTTATTTCTCGGATTTATTACCACCGCGATGTACGATCGTCAACAGACGATACAGCTTGTACAGGGCGAACCGGTCGAAGCGCTCGGGTACAAGCTCACGTATACCGGTTATACACCTGCCGGCCATGAACGGTGGGCATTTAACGTTACCGCGGAACGAAACGGAAGGACTATCAACCTTGCACCGGTTATGTACCAGAGCGATTTCAATAACAGTTTGATCCGTAACCCGGATATTGTAAACCGGTTAACGTTCGACTTTTACCTTGCCCCACTCGGACTCGATACGAAAGAGATTGAAGGCGTTGCCGGGAGTACGCATATCTTGAACAGAGGTATAGCGATGGCGTATGAAGATTATTCGATCACGTTCGTCGGTTTCGATATGGATAGCGATCGCCATATGATGGGAAGCTCGAATGAGATGGTGATTGGCGTGATACTCGATGTTACATACGACGGAAAGACCGAGCGTGTTGTACCGGAAGTCGTTAACCGAGCGGGAGAGATGGATTTCCGTCCGGGCATGACAGCCGATGCGAAATTGCAGTTCAACGTGCAATCAATCCGTCCGGATCAGGACAATCCCGACCGCTCGAGCGTCAGTGTTGAAATTATAAAAGGCGGAACAAAGCTTGCATCATCGGGTCCTGCACGAACGCAGGATGTGCTTATCGTGGAGGCAAGTATCCAGCCGTTTATTAATTTGGTGTGGCTTGGAACGATAGTCGCTATAATCGGATTGATTATCACGATAGTCCGCCGCTCCCGTGAAGCCAGGCCGAAGGATCAGGAGGCGTGGGGATAAATTCGGGTTTGTCTTACAAACCTGTTTCGTAGAACATAGTCAGGTTTCTTGTTTGAAAGTCCCCGTATGTTGAGTAGATGTACGGGGATTTTTTTTATGCGCTGAATGTAATAATGAATAACAATGTCGTTAGGATCGTTCAAGAAATAAAGAACGAGATAGCGTATTTTGAAAAGTTTTCCCCTATAGTGAAAGTCGATCATATAATTGCAAGAGCGCTTAATGAGAACAATGCCAGCATTACTATGCTAAAAAAACTCGGTTTTGAATTTATAGATAAGACTCCTTACGAAGATAAAATTAATGGAAAATCAACTGAGTGGCAAAATTTCAGGATAACAAATCACAATGGTGCTTAAAGATATAATTAATAAATTAGATGAAAAATTTAATATTTCATCGTCTTCAGAACTGCACGAAGAGATAAAAATATATTTCTCCGGTTCCATTAGTGGGGGGAGACATGATGCAGATTTATATCTACAATTGATCCAATACCTCAAAAAATACGGTCGGGTTTTGACAGAACACATCGGCGATAAGCGTGTAACCAATCTTGGCGAAGACAACTTCACAGATGAATCGATCTATAAGCGTGATATATCATTACTCTGTGATGCACATGTGCTGGTCGCCGAGGTTTCAACTCCTTCGCTCGGTGTCGGGTATGAGATTGCAAAAGCCGAAGAGATGAAAAAGAAAGTGCTGTGTCTGTATAAAACACAAGACAATAAAAGATTATCCGCTATGATATCGGGTAATCCGAACGTCGTGACTGTGAGGTATACATCGTTTGACGATGCAGCAAAATGCATCGATGAATTTTTCAGTTTGCTGGATTAACCAAGAAGCGTTTCTCAGTCAGGAGTCTTAAATGAACATCCCCGGTTTACGAGAACTAAATCCTCTCACGATATTAAAGCGCTCAGTTACCTATTACCTCGAAAATGATATGCTTACTTATGCTGCAGCACTGGCGTTTCAGGCGTTGTTTTCGATCTTTCCGTTTATGATCGTACTTATCGCAATGCTCGGTCTGTTCGATTTAATGTATTTTTTTGATTGGATACGGCAGCAGGCGGCTCTATTGTTACCCGATGAAGCAATGAATCTTGTCGATAATGTGATTGGCGAAGTCCAACGACCGCGCGGGGGATTGCTTTCGATTGGATTAGCCGTTGCGTTGTGGGTAGCATCGGGAGCGATGAGGGTTACAATCAATGCGTTAAATGTCGTGTACAAAGTAAAAGAAGGACGTCCCTTCTGGAAACTTTATCCGCTCTCGATACTATATACACTTTGTATAGCTGCTATGTTGATTGCCGCTGCGATATTAATGGTCATTGGACCGCAGGCGATGCAATGGCTTGCAGAACAGGTTGGTCTGGAACAGCTCATTGTCACATTGTGGACCTGGTTGCGAATACCGGTAGCTTTACTCTTACTTATGCTCACCGTGGCATTTGTTTACTTTATTGCGCCTGATGTCGAGCAAAAAATCCGGTTTATTACCCCGGGGTCGGTATTATCTGTTCTCGTATGGGTCGCTGCATCGGCCGGCTTTGGTTTTTATATACAAAATTTTGCAGATTACAGCGCGGTGTATGGAAGTATCGGCACCGTAGTAGTTTTAATGATGTATTTTTATGTTTCCGCGGCGGTGTTGCTTTTTGGCGCCGAACTGAATGCGGTAATTGAAGACCTTGCCCCGTCGGGGAAAAATCTCGGGGAGAAAAAGTTCAAGCGTCGGAAAAAATGACGTTCAATATTCGATGTAGCTACACGACTTGATAGCCGGCTTCTTCCACTTTTTGTTTTACGGTTTTGGTATCTAATTCATTGTCGTGTACGATCACGACATTGTTATTTTCATGCGATGCTTTTACATCGATTATACCCGGAATTGTTTGAAGCGTCTTCACGATTGCCATTTCACAATGACCGCAAGACATCCCGTCTACGTTAATTGTGGTTTGCTGATTCATATTAACCTCCTTGTTACGTTTTGAGTTTTGTATTTTAACCGGAGAAAACCGTTTTAAACGTAATGAATTGGTCACCACGGATACCGAACTCATTGCCATTGCAAATGCCGCAAACATCGGATTCAATAAACCGAGGGCTGCAAGCGGTATACCGGTGGTGTTGTACACAAACGCCCAGAACAAATTTTGTTTGATTGTCTTAAACGTTCGTCGTGAGATTGCGATCGCATTTACGACTCCCTGCAGATCGCCTTTCATCAATGTTATATCCGATGCCTCCGTTGCGATATCGGCGCCGCTGCCGATGGCGATACCCAGATCTGCTTGTGCAAGTGCGGGTGCATCGTTTATACCATCGCCCACCATCGCAACTGTTTTTCCTTTATCCTGATATTCCCGTACGATCGATGCTTTTTGATCGGGCATTACACCCGCTTGAAAATAGTCGATACCGACCTGTCGGGCGATTGCCTGTGCAGTTGTTTCGGTATCGCCGGTGATCATAATGACCTCGATACCCATTTGGTGCAACTGTCGTACTGCATCGCCGGAGTTTTCTTTTATCACATCGGCAATGCCGATCGCCGCGGCGACGGAGCCGTTAATTGCACTATAAACGACAGTCTTCCCCTCGGATTCAAGCTTGCTGACGATTGATTCCATATCGGTCGTATCAATGGAACGGGAAGTCAGAAACGATTTATTACCGATAACTATCCGCTTGTTATCTACCGTTCCGGTGACACCAAGACCAGCATAAGAATCGAATTGCTCCGGCTCTGTAAGCTCACCGTTTTTCTCAATTGCATATTGAACAACCGCCCCGGCAAGCGGATGTTCCGATTTATTCTCAAGCGACGCTGTCAGTTGTAAGATTTCTTCCTCTGTATAATTTTTACTGTGCGTTAAAAAATCGGTAACGACCGGTTTGCCGATTGTTATCGTTCCGGTTTTATCGAATATCACCGTCTGCACTGCCTTTGCCTTTTCAAGCGCTTCGCTATTCTTGATCAGTATACCCATCTCCGCGCCTTTGCCGGTTCCGACCATAATGGCGGTGGGTGTAGCGAGACCGAGGGCGCACGGACAGGCGATGATCAGTACGGCGACAAAATTCAAAAGAGCGACGGTCAATCGCGCATCGTCGGTTCCGGTAAAATACCATCCGAAAAACGAAACGACGGCAATGGCTATGACAATCGGTACAAAAACCGATGCAACTTTATCCACCAATTTTTGTACCGGTGCTTTGGTTGCCTGTGCGTCCTGCACAAGTTTAATTATCTGCGAGAGCACTGTATCCTTACCCACCTTACTCGCTGTGTATGTAAAACTACCGCTTTTATTCATAGTTCCGCCGATTATCGTATCGCCTGTTAATTTTTCAACAGGGATGGATTCACCGGTGATCATGGATTCATCAACCGATGAATATCCATGTTCGACCCGACCGTCGACCGGAATTTTTTCGCCCGGTTTGACGATAATTAAATCGCCTACTATCACATTTGAGATCGGGATATCCTGTTCGTTGCCGCTGCGAATGACGCGTGCGGTCTTTGGCTGTAATCCCATCAACTTTTTAATCGCTTCGGATGTTCTACCTTTTGCCCGGGCTTCGAGCAGACGACCGAGCAGTATAAGTGTAATAATAACCGCCGCGGTATCATAGTACACATGTGGCGTCTCACCGGCGGCAGCAAACACCGAGGGAAAGAACGTTGCCGTAGCACTGTAAAAATATGCAGCCGATGTACCGATCGCGACGAGCGAATTCATATCGGCAGTAAAGTGTTTAGTTACAACCCAAAAACCCGAAAAAAATCTGCTGCCTGCCCAGAATAATACCGGAGTTGTAAGGACGAAAAAGATATAATTCCATGTTTGATGCGACAGAGAATGAATAAGGGGAAAATTTTCCCACATTAGTCCCATTTCAAAAACAGTTATCGGGATAGTGAGAAGTGCGCTTACTATAAATCTTAACTTTACATCTGCATAATCTTTATCACGCCGGGCATCCCGGTCGCTTTTATCTTTAATGTCGGGTATGGAATATCCCGCTTTTTCAATCGCATTACGGATTGCTTCATCCTGCACCTTCTCCGAACGAAACCTTACAACGGCATCTTCAGTTGTGAGGTTTACGCTCGCATTGGCAACGCCATCTATTGATTGTAGTGCTTTCTCCACGCGCGAGACGCAGCTTGCGCAGGTCATACCCGATATGGGAATTGTAACTTGTGATTTTTTTTCTTCAGTCATCTTACTATTGTAATTGATTTCTCTCGATGATATTGCTTTAATATAACATCAAAAAATGATCCGTGCGTTACAAATAACTAGTTTTTTTGTGCAAAATTTTCAGGTGAGTTTATCGATAGGTTTTCTTTGATTTCCGACCATTTTCTTGAATTGTGTAGGTGAGAGACCGGTAATTTGCTTAAATTGATTGGAGAGATGCTGTGTGCTGCTATAATTAAGCCGGTAGGCAATCTCACTGAGTGTTAACTCTTCGTATTTGAGCAATTCTTTTACGCGTTCGATCTTTTGAAGTATGACATATTTTTCAATCGTTAAATTTTCGACCGATGAAAACAGGGTGCTCAGATATTTATAATCCATTCCAAGTTTTTCGGAGAGATATGCCGAGAGTGTTCGTTGGTGCACATCATTTTTTTCCTCAATGTTATAGAGTAAATCAATGACTGCTACTTTTATCTTTTCGACGGTTTTGCGCTTTTTGTCTTCAAGCAATTCAAATCCGTTCGATTCCAGTGCGTATTTCAGTTCTTCATACATATCCGGTGTGAGATTGTCGTCGATTTCTACTTCCCCAAGCTCGACGCGCTTAACCGGCAGTCCGATGTTCTCAAGCTCATCCTTGATCACGCGAATGCAGCGAGGGCAAACCATATTTTTAATATATAAGTGAGTTGTCATAGTTTACAATTAATAAAAAAATGAAAAGGGTGGCGTTCAATGGTTTCCCTATTATTCCAGCCATCCCTGTGTTAAATGTTCTGCAAAGACATTTTGTATTTTATAGCTTGTTCAACATTGAATTATTTATATCCATTGCGTCTTTGAGACTCCGGTTAATGCGGGTCGCAAGGATGCGGATACGCCGCAGGTTTGGTTCCTCCGCATCTAACTGTTCCCGTAAGGAGTCCACCATCGGTTTGGTGTCATTGCAGATTTCATAAAGTTGGTCTAATTCTGTGGCTACCCTGATTTTCTGTTGCGCCGTAAGAAGTGATTCTATTTCTCTGAGTGTAAAAAGCAATTCTTTCAGGTTCGTATCGATTATCGTATAATGGGCGCGTGCGACCGCTTCATTATATTTATTCTCTTCGATCATTTGCTGGATCATAAATGCGTGACCGCGAACCAAACGACACTCCTCCTGCATTTCCTGTATCTTCTCTTTGACTTGCGCAAAGATAGGTAGAATCAACAGACCGATAAGGGCGATAGAAGATAAGTATTTTATCATGTTCCCCTCCATATGTAAAGTAAGTCTCCAATCATAATATATTCTCTAATTCAATAAAAAACAAATACCTATAAGGATTATTGCAACAAATTATTATTGATTATCCAAAATTATATTTGTATCTTACTTTATTGTAAAATTTTGTCAGAGAGGTCAAGTGCTGTGCAACGATGACATGCCGAACCCCGCCAGGCCCGGAAGGGAGCAACGGTAGGCATAGATCATTGTGTGACACAGCGAGCTTGGCCTCTCTTTTGTATTCTATTTAAAAATTTTCGCTTAAATTTTTACTTGAAACAAAACTCGATAAGTATTACATTTAAACTAATTATATAGTTTCGGGTTTTGTAATAAAAGTAAGTGTTTTATGAGATTTTCATACCAAATATTCTTTCTAAAATTAATTGTCTTAATCGACCGCTGGGTTGCAACATACATTTTTATAAGCATCGAAGGAGATTATATCATTCCGTCTGTAGCCCCCGCGGGAGAGTTAAAATTGTACTGTTTTAATAGTGTGCCCACAAGGGCAGAGGATTTTTATCATAATGAAAAAAGAGATAATTATGAATGCAACCGCCAACGAGACCCGCATTGCGATTACGGAAGACGGGCGATTGGCGGAATTGTATGTCGAAACCCCCGAAACCGAACGTATGGTGGGGGACATTTACCTTGGCAAAGTTGCGCGTGTTTTACCCGGTATCAAAGCGGCGTTTATAGATATTGGTCATAAGCAAGATGCGTTTCTCCATTTTTCGGATATTGGCAAAAATGTAGATCAATATGCGACGTTATTTGAAAATGAGGATGCGGATGTTGAGTCGGATGACGATGACGAAGAAGAATCTGCTGGCGATACTTCCCGGCAGCCATCAACTGCTACCGCCGAATCAACCCGAACCATGCGACGCGGATTCAGGAGAAACCAACGCCCACAGGAAAGATCGACGGAAACGTCCTATGATGTTAATCTCAAAAAGGGACAGGATATTATTATCCAGATCATCAAGGAACCAGTCGCGAACAAGGGCGTTCGTGTTAGCTCCGAAGTATCGTTGCCCGGAAGATACCTCGTATTGATTCCGTTCGGAGGGGGGAAAGTTGGGGTATCACGTAAGCTTACAAACTATAAGGAAAAGCGTCGCTTACGACGTATTGTCCGGTCGATATTACCGAGCAATTATGGCGCTATAATCCGTACTGTTGCCGACGGTCGGGATGAATCCTCGATAAAGAACGATCTCAGGGATTTACTCGATACCTGGCAGGAGATAGAACAAAGCGTTAAAAGTGAAGCGGCGCCGATGCTGCTTTATAAAGATGTGAGCACAACTTCGAGTGTTATTAGGGATTTGTTCCAAAGCGATGTCGCGCGTGTAGTTGTTGACTCCAAAAAGCTCTATCGGGAAATAAGAACATACGTAAAATGGTTTGCCCCGCGATTGGTAGATAAAGTCGAGTTATATCGTGGACGCGAACCGGTGTTCGATGTATTTGGTGTTGAGAAGGAAATAGCGAAGTCATTACAGCGGAAGGTGTGGCTGAAGAGCGGTGGCTATATTATTATCGAGCCGACCGAGGCGATGGTGGTCATTGACGTCAACAGCGGCAGGTATGCTGCAAACCAGGCGCAAGAATTAAACTCGCTGCGAACCAATCTTGAAGCAGCGCGGGAAATTGCACGTCAGATCAGGTTGCGCGACATCGGAGGTATCATCGTTATCGATTGTATCGATCTTGATGATGAGAAGAATCAGAAAAAAGTATTCGATGAGTTTAAAAAAGAATTAAGAAAAGATAGTGCAAAATCGACCGTGTATCCGATGACCGAACTTGCTCTTGTGCAAATTACGCGTCAACGTATTCGTCAAAGTATATTGCACAGCTTCGCCGAACCCTGCCCGACATGCGGCGGCGGCGGTCTTGTTGCTTCGAAGGCATCAATTGTTAATCGCATTGAACGGTGGCTGCGACGAATGGCTTCTGATTCGAAAGAATTTAAATGGACATTCTATGTCAGTCCGATTCTGGCCGATTTTCTAACTGAGGGCTTCTTTAGCAAACTGCTGAAGCTTCAAATAAAATACCGTGTACGATTAACGTTGCAACCGGATTCAAATCTTGCTATTGATGAATTCCGGTTTATTTCGCATAAGCAGAAAAAAGATGTAACAGAAAAATATGTTGAATAAAACGATATTTATATGAAAAGAACTCCATTTTATGATAATCACGTTGCGGCTGGTGCGAAGATAGTCGATTTTAACGGATATGCAATGCCCGTGCACTACACCGGCATCATTGATGAACATAAACGTGTCCGTACGACCGCCGGTGTTTTCGATGTATCGCACATGGGAGAGATAGAGGTGAGTGGTGAAAAGGCAACAGAGTTTGTTCAGTATGTTACCCTCAACGATGCAGCCAAAATACAGGAAGGTCGTGCGCAGTACACAGCGATGACATACGAAAACGGCGGGTTAATCGACGATCTGCTTGTGTATCATCTTGGTGAAAGATATATGCTGGTTGTAAATGCTGGAAATAAAGAGAAAAATCTTGCATGGATACAAAATCAAGCGGCGTCATTTGGCGGTGTTACCGTAAATGATATAAGCGATCAAACTGCATTAATTGCAATACAAGGCCCAAAATCCCGCGATGTTTTGCAGCGGCTTACCGATGTGAACCTTTCGGATATAAAGTTTTATCATTTCCGAAATGGTAAGATTGCAGATACCGAGATGATTATTTCAAGAACAGGTTATACCGGCGAGCTTGGATTTGAATTATACTATGACGCTTCCGCAGCCGATAATTCCGCTGTCTGGAATACGATATTGGAAGCGGGTAAACCTGAAGATATCGCTCCTGCCGGACTTGGTGCGCGCGATACGCTTCGGCTTGAGATGGGTATGCTTCTTTACGGTAACGATATGGATGAAACGACCAATCCTCTCGAAGCGGGTCTCGGCTGGATAACAAAATTTGATAAAGACGACTTTATCGGAAAAGAAGCTTTGTTAAAAATAAAAGAAACCGGCGTCAAACGTAAGTTGACCGGATTCAAGATTATCGATGAGAACATGGCCCGGCGAGCTATTCCCCGCCACGGTTTTCCGATCACTTTGAACGGAAAAGAGGTAGGCCATGTAACCAGTGGTACATTATCGCCTACATTGCAAACAAGCATTGCAATGGGCTATGTGGATCGGGAACATAGTGATGAAGGGAATGAAGTAGTAATATCGGTTCGGGGGAAAGATGTAGCATTCAAGGTAACAAAACCGCCTTTCATACGTCGATAAACTAAAATAGGGGAAAAATAATGCATATAGATCTACTGATAACACCGGTAGTTACGAGCGAATTATTTTTTCGCGATAAAAATGTTGTTGTAATTGATATTTTAAGGGCAAGCACTTCCATAGTGACTGCCCTGAATAACGGTGCACGGGAGGTAATACCGGTCGAAAGTGTGGAAAATGCCGTAAAAGTTTCCGGCAGCCTGTTCGGTGATGTTGTTCTTCGGTGTGGTGAGCGCGAGGGAAAAGCCATTCCCGGTTTTAATCTCGGAAATTCTCCGCTCGAATATTTACCCGAAACGGTGAAAAACAAATCACTGATTTTTACGAGTACGAACGGTTCACTTGCGATGGTGAAGGCAAAGTTTGCGCGTCAGTTACTCGTCGCTGCATTCGTGAACATTACAACGATTGTTAATTATTTGAAAAAAATGAACGAAGATTTTGTTATACTATGTGCGGGTAAGGAGCACCATTTCTGTATAGAAGATGTTGTATGTGGTGGAATGATAATTCACATGCTCGAGCAGAGCAATGTCAAGATGAAATTGACCGACGCGTCAATTGCCGCGCAAATTCTGTATAAATCGTTTAGTCGTTCTATTAATAAAATGCTACGGAATTCGGATCATGGGCAATATCTCATCTCCATCGGATTTGAAAAGGATCTGAAGGTCTGTGCAGCAGTAGACAGCATACCGGTACTACCGGCCTTTGATAAAGGTGCGATTAAGCTACTTAATAAAAAAACATCGGGTTCCGGGAAAAAGGGCGCACGCGCCATGTAGTGGATTATAGAAAATAAAACAAATGAAACAGGCAGTGAAAAAGAACAAGCGAGTAAAGGTAAATAAACCTCGCTCGCGAGTGTCTCCGCAGCAGAAACGTACGGTTGCTGCAATTGCAATTACTGTAATCGGTATACTTTTACTATTGAGTATCATCTCCTATACACCGGCAGATGAGCCGATTACCGGTGTATCTGTTTTAGAGTTATGGAAAGTGTTCGGCGGCGATCCCGATATTCAGGCGAAAGCAGATATTGCCCAAAACTGGCTCGGTCTCTTCGGAGCAATTAGTTCCCATTTTCTAATCAACTCTTCATTCGGCTATTCTGTTATCTTTATCCCGCTCCTTATTATCATATGGGGGTGGTATATACTTCGCAGTAAGGATATTCGCAATCTGATCGTGCTCACTAATTATACTCTTGTTATCATAGTTTTTGCAGCGACACTGTTCGGGCTTGTGCGGTTAATGACCGAAGAACCGGTATTAGTGATGGATTGGTCGGGTATGGTCGGCGACTATCTTGCCAGGTCGATGTCCAATCTGATAGGGCTGGTTGGCAGCACTATTGTAACGCTTACCCTGCTTAGTTTTACTATTGTTTTTGCCATCGATCTCGATATACAGCGATCAATTGATCGGATACGTCAACTGTTTGCCTGGTTTGTTGAAAAGAAGAACCGGAAGTTAAATCGCTGGAGACAGAATTCTGCAGCACGTAAAGAAAGACGGCGTCTCGAAAAAGAAAATCGTAAACGTGAATGCGAGCGAAGTCTCGAAGAAAAGACAAATCAGCAGGAACATAGGAAGAAAACCCGGCAACCGGTTGTTGTACACGTCGATCAGGAAGAGCACATGGAACCTGCGCAATTAGGTGTTGATGGCGCGAAAGACGATATTGAGTTAACAATCAAAGAAGGGGTGCGTGAAGAAGAAGCGGATCCGAAGAAAACTCCGAAATCGTATATCGCCGCAGATGATGAGGAAGAAATAGATTATGTCTTTCCTTCAATTGATTTGCTTGAACCCGGATCGTCTTCAGCCAATGTTGACGAAGAAGAAGTGAAGGCAAATGCGGAACTGCTGCAGGCGAAACTTGCGGATTTTGGTGTGGATATTGAAAGCGTCAGTGTAATCCGTGGTCCTGTATTAACATTGTATGAGCTTGTTCCCGCAGCAGGAGTGAAGATTAGCAAGATTACCAGCTTATCGAACGATCTTGCACTTGCACTTCAGGCAAAGGGTATACGCATACTTGCGCCAATTCCGGGCAAGGGCGCAGTCGGTGTAGAAATTCCAAATCACAACCCATCGATCGTTACATTCCGTAGTGTAGTCAACAGCAAGAAGTTTCATGAATCCATGTTTATGCTTCCGATGGCGATGGGTAAAACTATATCGGGTGAAATATACGTCGATGATCTTGCGCGGTTACCACACCTTCTTATCGCCGGGTCAACCGGTTCGGGAAAAAGTGTCGGTATTAATACGATCATTGCAAGTTTTCTATACAGACTGCATCCGTCGGATATAAAATTTGTTATTATCGATCCCAAGAAAATTGAGCTGACGCCGTATCGCAAACTCGACCGTCACTATCTCGCAGTTTCTCCGGATATTGATGAAAAAATTGCAACCAATGCGCAGAATGCAGTTACCGTTTTGCGGGGTGTTGAATTAGAAATGGAGCAGCGGTATGACCGTCTGGCGAGTGCAGGCGTGCGAAACGTCCAGGATTACAATAAAAAAGTAGCAGCCGGTCAGATCAAATCAGGTCAAGGTACAACGCATAAGAAACTTCCTTATATGATAGTGATAATTGATGAGTTAGCCGATTTGATGCTGACTGCTGCAAAAGACGTCGAGGATCCGATCGCGAGATTAGCCCAACTTGCCCGTGCAGTGGGTATCCATTTGATACTGGCAACGCAGCGCCCGTCGGTAGACGTAATTACCGGTGTGATAAAAGCTAACTTTTCTGCGCGTATCGCTTATCAGGTAGCGCAGAAAAATGATTCGCGAACGATTCTTGATATGAACGGCGCCGAACAGTTGATCGGAAATGGCGATATGCTGTACTTACCCAGTGGCAGTCCGAAACCATCGCGGTTACAAAATGCGTTTTTATCCAGTGATGAAGTTGAACGATTAACGACTCATATAAAAAAACAACCCGGTTATTCAAGACCGTATTACCTGCCTTCAATCGTAGAGAAAAAGAAATCGGCTTACGGCGGAGGCGATGATTCCCGCGATGAACTTTTTGAAGAAGCGGCAGAACTGGTTGTGCGTCATCAACAAGGATCGGTCTCGTTAATACAACGACGGTTGAAGGTAGGATATTCCCGAGCTGCCCGGATAATCGATGAACTTGAGGCAGCGGGAATTGTCGGCCCGTTCGATGGAAGTAAAGCCCGGCAAGTTCTTGTCGAAACCGACAGCGAATTAAATATTATTTTGGAATCACTAAAACAAACGTAATCAAATATGAAGAGAGGACAATGCGCGCAATAATGGTGGTGTGTGTGATACTTCTAACGGGAGTACTGATACTTTCTGCTCAACAAAATGTTGTACAGAACGTACAAAATACGTATCAAACTATCGATAATGCGGTTATAAAATATGAACAGATAGTAGAATTTCCGGTAACGCGAACAGAGCAAACCTTCGAAGGTATAGTGTATATGAAAAGACCGGATTTTTATCGTATCGAATCGGAGCAACAAACAGTGGTAACCGACGGAAAAACAATTTGGTCATACAATCCCTTTACCGAACAGGTGATCGTCGATCTGTTTCAGGAAGATGAACAAATGTTTACACCGGACCGGTTCTTGCTTAACATCCCAGATGAATTTTATGTAACCGTCGGAGACAGGGAGACCGTAGACGGGCAATCGCTTATAGCTTTGCGGCTTGTTCCGAAAGACGATCATCAGTTTGTTCGTTCGATGCGCATGTGGGTTGATGACGACGGGTGGATTGTTCGAAAGGCAGAGGTAGTCGATCTCAATGAGAACAAGACCACATATCGTGTCCATGACATTCAACTTAATGTGGGTGTTGACATGGATTTATTTTCATATCAACCGCCCGAAAATGCTGAAATAATAGATTTACGTTAACAAAACCGATACCGGATGACATATCGTTTACGTACACTCACCAATTTCATTATAGGTCTTATTCTCACCGGTATATTGCTCTTTGTTGCATTTCGCGGTACGGATTTTTACGCATTATGGGAAATAATACAAAACGTCAATTTTTGGTGGATTTTAACTGCTTTTCCACTGCTGATGCTCAGTCATTATGTGAGGGCTTGGAGATGGCAGCTTCTTCTTGTTCCGGTTAAAGATCGTGTCGATCGCAGGAATGCATTTTCAAGTCTGATTATCGGTTATTTGACAAACAACATTGTTCCTCGAGTCGGAGAATTCCTCCGCCCGTATATGTTGGGTAAGATTGAAAACATTTCCAAAGCGTCGACTTTCGGTTCCGTATTTATCGAACGAATGATCGATTTAATATCGTTGCTCATGGGAATTGGTTTATTGTTTGTTCTATTTCAAAAAACCATAACAGATCAATTTCCCTGGTGGGGAACGCTCATCATTACGGTGATCATAATCACAGTTATAGCTATAATCGCCATATCGCTTTTATTATATAAACGGGAATTGATGTTCAATATTACAAAAATATTTTTATTTCCATTTTCAGACCGTGTTAAACAAAGAAGCGAAGAAATGTTTCATTCGTTCGTTGATGGAATGATGATAATACGTCAGCGCAGCAATATGATGTCGATTATTGTTTTAACTTTCGTGATGTGGATACTTTACATCTTAACTGCATATCTTCCACTGTTTGCATTTGATTTGGGTGATGCACCGATTAATATCATAACCGGGTTTGTACTAACTATGGTGACTTCGATAAGTGTTATTGTCCCGACGCCCGGGGCAACGGGGTCGTATCACACATTTATTGTCGAGATGTTGACACGTTTTTATGGTATTCAGCGGGAGGTTGCTCTCGGTTATGCTACGCTCACACACGCGGTTGGTTATTTCTCGGTTATCATAGTTGGATTATTTTATGTTTTTCGTCTGAAACTTCGGTTTCGGGATTTTCTTCGACAAGTCGAATCGGATAATCAAGACGGGCAACCGGAGATTGATGATGCGCCGGTGTCACGGTATGATATTAAGAGACCCTATGATTAAAAGAATTATATATGTTTTGCTGTTAGTAATGGTATGCTGGAGTTACGGCGCTGCAAAAACAAGCCGTGCAGGTGACCAAACAGTTTTCGGCTATCGATTCGGCGCCGGAGGTGGTATGGGAATTAGTGCGATCAGTATTAACGATCTGACATCCTACTTAAATGTTATCCATGTACCGGATATAGTAAACAGAGTCTCGGAGTTTAATGCCGCTGTTGAGTTTTTCGGATCATTCGATTTGTTTTTACATGCCGATTATGCCGCCGGATTTGAATATTCCTATTTACTCGGATCACATACTATCGAAACGGGATTTGGATCCAACATTTTTAGTTACTCATATCACATGCCCTTGTTGCTCGGGCACTACATTGTTGCGGGATCGGAGTATTTTTTCAAATTTGGCGGAGGGCTTGGTTATTTTCATTCTCGGTACAAAGAAGATGTTACTGAGTTTCCGCAACCGTTAGTTTATACGGGCGGCGGAGTTGGCGGGAAATTACAAGCTGTCGGCCATACACCGTTCGGCGAAAGTCTGTTTGGATATATCGGAATCGAAATGCGTTTTGCATTTCCCGGATCCGTTACCGACGATGAAGGCAACAAACTTACCGACGGGCGTGAAGATGTGTCTCTAAATTTTTTCTCGTTCGGTCTTAAATTCGGGTTAACGTTTTATTTCTAATATTAGGAGTGGTATGTCATATTTTGATGCATTGATTCTCGGTTTATTGCAAGGATTAACGGAATTTTTACCCGTGAGTAGTTCGGGGCATCTGGTGCTCGGGCAGGAAGTACTCGGTGTACTGCAGGCGGATAATATTACATTTGAGGTATTCGTACATTTTGGTACTTTGTTCAGCATACTTGCCATTTTTTGGAAAGATGTATGGCAAATATTCTCATCACTGTTTGAAGGCATTAAACAACCATCAAATATATCAATTCTTTTAAGGGAAGATGAGCATTTCAAACTTGCCGCGCTTATCGTCGTCGGCTCGATACCCGCCGCAATAATCGGCCTTTCATTCAAACCGTACGTGGAACGGGCTTTTTCGGATGTCAACCTTGTCGGGGTGATGCTTCTTGTAACGGGTCTGGTTCTGTTTCTAACCCGTCTTGCACGACCGAAACCGGATAAAATGGTTGGCTGGGGAACTGCTATATTTATCGGATTTGCCCAGGCGCTTGCCGTTATGCCGGGTATTTCAAGAGCCGGTATGACTATTAGCGCCGGTCTGTTTGCGGGAGTGGCACGGGAACAAGCGGCGCGTTATTCCTTTCTACTTGCACTGCCGGCAATATTCGGAGCAACATTACTTGAAACGGTCGAGATAACCTCTGCGCCTCTTGAAAAACAATTGATTATCGTGTTGGTTGTCGGCACTATCGCTGCATTTATTGCAGGTTATATTGCGATCAAAACTATTTTTATTGTTTTGAAGAAGGATAAATTCAGCTATTTTTCATTTTATTGTTTAATTGTAGGTTTAATTGTAATATTAGTATAATAAATAATCGGAGGATTGTATGATGAACAGATTTTTCTTAATGACTACGATTGTTGCATTGCTTGCAATAATCGTTGCTTGCGGACAACAAAATAATGGGCAAGATATGGATGCAGAACAACGTATACCCGATGAACCGGTTGCGGGTGATTCGCTTGTCGTTATTGAAACGACGAAAGGGACAATCAAAATCGAATTGTTCACCGAACAAGCGCCGGAGCATTCCGGGAATTTTAAAAAACTTGCACGCGATGGTTTTTATAATGGCACAGCATTTCATCGTGTGATCCCCGGATTTGTTGTACAGGGGGGCGATCCGAATTCCCGGTCGGAAGATCGAACAGTGCACGGACGAGGCGGACCCGGCTATACGATACCTGCGGAAATCGGGATTGATCATAAGCGCGGTTATGTCGCAGCGGCGCGCCTCGGCGACCAGGTCAATCCTGAACGCGAGTCGAGCGGCAGCCAATTTTATATCTGCCTCGCCGATCTTCCGAATCTCGACGATGCATACACCGTCTTCGGTCGTGTTCTTGAGGGGATGGACGTCGTCGATGCAATCGCACAAGTTGAGACGGATATGAACGATAATCCCGTCGATCGGGTTGAAATGGTAAATGTAACACTTATTCCGAAAGAATAAATCATGAGCAACCGACAAGAATTTTTCACTTCACGGTGGGGAATGATTCTTGCGGTGATTGGAATTGCGGTGGGAACCGGTAACATCTGGCGGTTTCCCCGTATCGTTGCACAGAATGACGGTGGATCATTTCTCATACCCTGGGTAATCTTCCTTTTCATCTGGTCGATCCCGCTTATTATTACCGAGATCGCTATCGGTAAGAAAACCCGTAAAGGAACCGTCGGTGCGCTTTCAGAGATGGCAGGAGAGAAATTCGGATGGATGGGTGCATTCGTCGGTTTCGTTGCAACCGCTATCATGTTTTATTATGCAGTAGTAGCCGGATGGTGTATTAAGTATTTATATACATCTTTCACGGGTTCAATTGTTACGACAGCAGATCACGTTGCACTATGGGATTCTTTCACAGCCGGTTATCAACCTCTGTTCTTTCATGCAATTGCAATGCTGATCGGCGTCTATATAATTTATCGGGGAGTGGTCGAGGGGATTGAACGTTGGAATCGCTTTCTTGTCCCCTCGCTGCTGGTGATGTTGTTGATACTGGCCGTACGGGCGATTACACTCGACGGCGCGATGGAGGGGATCGTCTATTTATTCACGCCGAATCTCGAACGGTTATTCGACTACCGGATCTGGCTGCAAGCACTTACGCAAAACGCCTGGGATACCGGTGCGGGTTGGGGATTAATTCTGACGTATGCCATATACCTTCGGAAAAGAGAAGATATGGCGCTAAATGCAGCGGTAACCGGTTTGAGCAACAATTCAGTTTCACTTCTTGCGGCAATTATCGTCTTTGCTACTATATTCGGTATCGCCGGTGCTGCGGGCGTTGAAGAGCTTGAAATCGGAACGGGCAGCACAAACATCGGTATGGCATTCATTTTTTTGCCGCAATTATTCACGCAGATGCCCGGAGGGATGCTGGTTCAAAGTTTCTTTTCCAGCATCTTCTTTTTATCCCTGAGCGTTGCCGCGATAAGTTCGCTTATCTCGATGATAGAGCTTGCTGTTCGTGTTTTTATGGATATGGGTTTACATCGGCATAATGCGATTTTAATAGTCGGATCGTTGGGATTTCTCTTCGGCATTCCTTCTGCATTGAGTTTAACCGTTTTTTATAATCAGGATTGGGTGTGGGGTGTTGCTTTGATGATAAGCGGGGGTTTTATCTCATTCTCGGTGATTAAATACGGGGTTGATAAATTCCGGCGTGAAGTCGTCAACGGCGAAGGATCGGATGTGCAGATCGGGAAATGGTATAATATTGTAATCGCGATTCTTATACCACTGCAGGTGATTGTGTTGATTGTATGGTGGCTTTATTCATCCACACAATGGGATCCCGACGGTTGGTGGAATCCATTCGGTGCAGAAACCCTCGGCACGTGTTTGTTTCAATGGGGAATCATCCTCGCATTGTTTATCGGATTCAACAAGATAATTGTCCGGCGTACCATGAAGCACACAACAAAAATAACATAAATTATAGCCATGGAACCTGCTACCTTATTTACAATGATTTTTACGCTCGGCATCATCTGGGGTGGGTGTGTATTCGTTGTTCTGCTCGCCATGAGACGTGAGAGAAGCAAGAAGGATAATGAAAAGTAGAAAATCGAAAAAACCTCCCCGGCTTTCAATCGATGATCTGTACAGCGCCGTAAGACAAAAAACGATTGCGCCCTGTTATTTGTTTGCCGGACCCGAACAATTTACGGCGGACGAAGCAGTGACGCTATTATGCAATGCAGCAATCCCCGTCGAGCAGCGAAGTTTTAATTTTGATATTTTATATGCGTATGAAATAGATGTGAACGAAATAATTGCTCTCGCTTCGTCATATCCGATGATGGGGGAAAAACGAATGGTTGTTGTGAAGGAGTTTGAGAAATTAAACAAATCGGACATACTGACAGAATATATTAAAAATCCGCTTGAGTCGACCATTCTTATCCTGATCAGTGAATCGCCCGATTTCCGAAAAAACCCGTATCGCGCATTCGATGATAAGGCAATTCTCGATTGTAAACCCGTGTACGATAATCAAGCCCCGCAGTGGATAATGAAACGGGTTAAACGCTATAAGAAAAACATAACACCGGAAGCAGCGGCTATGCTCGCCGCATATACCGGGACAGCTCTGCGACAAATTTCGAATGAACTTGACAAGCTCGATATTTTTACGGCGGATCGGAAAGAAATTGTCATTGATGATGTCAACGCAGTGGTCGGAGTTACAAAAGCATTTAACATTTTTGAACTTTATAAAGCGGTTGGCTTTAAAGATGCATCGAATGCGATCAATATTTTGGACAGAATGCTTGAACGCGGGGAAAGCCCGGTGATGATCATCACTATGCTTACACGTTTTTTTAAGCAGATAGCCATGCTTGGTGATCTTCAGGCGAAAAATGTTCCGAGGCAAAAAATCGCAAGTGAATTGAAAATTAACCCATTTTTCGTCGACGAATATTTCGGTTATCTAAAGCATCATCCGTCAGAATCGATCCCCGGCAGGTTTAGATCTCTTTTAAGCGCAGATACTTCTTTAAAAACAACCGGTAAAGATCCGCGCCTTATCCTTTCGATACTTTTATTCAGCTTGATGGATAAGGACTCCGGTTATTATGAGACAATCAACGAATTAGAAAGTCAGTTTAGTGAGTGAGCTTCGATCATTTTTCGATTTTGCCGGAATAGCGGCTGCCGAATGGCGGCTGTTTTTCGCTATGTTAATCGGATTATTTACACTTGTAGGAATTGCTGAAACACTCCGGAAAACAACCTCGCTCACGGGCAGCACTACCCGTAAAATTGTCCATATTCTCGTCGGTGTATTCGTATTTTTCGTTCCGATTCTTTTTATCTCACCGGTTCCTGGTCTCTTGATGTCGGTGCTGTTTATAGGTGTAAATTATATTTCGCTGCGTTTTCGTTTGTTTAAAGGGATGGACGATATAACCCGCGAGACATACGGCACTGTGTATTTTCCGCTTGCTTTCTTTATACTAATACTTTTTTTCTGGAATTCCTATCCGGTCATTATTGCAACTTCGATTCTCATTCTCGGTTTGGCTGATGCTGCGGCATCATTCGTGGGAGAGAGAGTAAAAAATCCGCGGCTTTTTAAATTTACCGGAGATAAAAAATCGTTGCAGGGTAGCAGTGCAATGTTCATTGTTACTTTTTTTGTCTCCGCGGGATGTCTTTTATGGTATCCTTTCTCACTGCCGGATGAAGCGCTGCTTGCCGGCTCGTCGGTTGCCTTTATTTTTGCGTTATCGTTTGTAGTTGCATCGGTAGCAACCGTTGTCGAAGCTATCTCGGTACGGGGATTTGATAATCTTTTTATTCCTCTTAGTGCGTCAATCATATTATATGTCGGATTGGAAGGAGCAGGTACGATTGAAATGCAATTGTTTGTCGGGTTTGTTTTTGCCGTATTAATTAGTAATGCTTCGTTGCGAGCTGGATTTCTTTCACCAAACGGAGCTGCGGCAATGTTTTTGATGGCTGTTATTATATTCGGCATCGGTGGATGGAAGTGGACTATCCCGATGCTTACGTTTTTCATCCTCTCGAGCTTAATATCGAGAATGAAAAATAAACGGAAGGAGGCGGTAGATCTTATTTTTGAGAAATCCCACCGCCGCGATATGTGGCAGGTTACCGCAAACGGGGGACTTGCTTCGGTTTTTGTTTTATTGGAATTTATCATGCCAAATCCTGTGTGGTATTTTGCATATCTCGGTGCTATTGCGGCTGCAACTGCCGATACGTGGGGTACAGAATTCGGAGTATCATTCAGCTCGGGAGCGCGTAGTATTATCACCTTCCGGAGAGTGCCGCTCGGAACATCGGGCGGTGTGTCAATTACCGGGACTGTGGCAGGACTGGCGGGCGGCGCGGTTATTGCATTAAGCGGGTATCCGTGGTATCATCAGTCAATGGAACTAATCACATCATCATTTTTTCTCGTCGGTTTAATTGCCGGTTCGGGTGTTGCGGGAAGTTTATTCGATAGTTATCTCGGCGCTCTGTTTCAGGCAATTTACAAATGTCCTGTTTGTGCAAATATGACGGAGCGAAAACATCACTGCGGATCGCCCACAATAAGAGTTCAAGGATATACGTGGATTACAAACGACTATGTTAATTTTGCCTGTACATCAATGGGATCGTTTGTTGCTATTCTGTTATATTTTATGCATATCTGATTTGGTATTAATAAAATATTTATCTTTAATTACCATTACTATCATCGGAGGAGCAACGCTATGGAACAGTTCAACGGTATATTTGAGTCATTGAATCAATTCTGGATCGATGTGGGGGCATTTCTTCCAAACATACTTGTTGCCTTTGTACTGCTGATCGTCGGTTGGATAATCGCGAAAGTAGTACGGAGTATTACCATCCGTGGACTCCGGTTTCTTCGTGTGGATGTGTTTGCGGAACGGTCGGGTATTGAGGGTTTTCTACTAAAGGGGGGAGTTCGGTTTACAGCCGTTACTCTGATAGCAGCATTAATATACTGGACAATACTGTTTATTGTGTTTCTCGCGGTTCTAAATACACTCGGTCTTGATGTAGCAGCAGAATTATTTAATCGAATTATACTATATATTCCAAACGTAATCGTAGCGATTGCGCTGCTCATTTTCGGAACACTATTTGCCCAGTTCGTTCAAAGTGCATTGTTTACTTATTTGAACAATATCGGAGTCGGCGGGGCGCGTCTCGTAAGCGGCATTGCAAAGTACGCAATTATCGTGTTCGTTATCTCTATTGTACTTGAACAGCTTGCCATCGGCGGCGAAATACTCGTGTCCGCATTTCAGATTGCATTCGGCGCTTTCTGTCTGGCTCTTGCACTTGCTTTTGGGCTGGGCGGCAGGGATTGGGCAGCGCGCGTCATCGACAATGCGGCAAAGAAAGCAAAATAATAGGAGAGAGAGATGATTCTGGATTGCCACGTTCATATCAACAATTATTCGGATGAAACAAAAGATGCAACGGAGAAAACATTCGAAGAGTTGCAAGACACAATGCGAAGGAATAGAATCGATGCTGCGATGATTCTGACGTCGTACAAGGTTAATCCGGGGCGTCCGTCAACGAAGCAGGCAGTACGATTAACCGAAGAAATGAAGCATATATATGTAGTAGCCGGAATCAGCTATCTTGATTTTCATTTGAGCTATCTTGTTGAGTTGAGGGATTATTTAAAAGACGGAACGGTCAGGGGCTTAAAATTATATCCGGGATACGAACCATTCTATCCGAATGATGATATTCTTCACCCGGTGTACGAGCTTGCCGAGGAATTTGATGTCCCGGTAATGATACATACAGGCGACACGTATTCCCCGACCGGAAAAATAAAATATTCACACCCGATTCACGTCGATGATGTTGCAGTTGATTTTCCGAATGTAAAATTTATAATTTGCCATCTCGGAAATCCGTGGACTCGCGATACAATGGAAGTCGTATATAAAAACGAAAATGTGTATACAGACGTATCGGGACTTGTACTCGGAAATTTTACCGACCGGTTTGAGGTTTTTATGCGTAAGCAATTGCAGGAAATGATACTGTACGGCGTTAATCCGAATCACGTTTTATACGGCACCGATTGGCCTATCTGTACGATGGAAACGTATCTCAGATTTATAAATGAGCTTAAACTCCCGCAGGAGGACAAGAAAAAAATATTTTGGGAAAACGGAGCGAAGTTGTTTAAACTTTCTCCCTCAAATTCCCAATTGAATAGAGGATCGATGTGGGATTTTCTTAAAACCTGAATTCAAAGGATATACTATGACACGATTAAAAAATGCAATAGCCCTCATTACCGGTGCGAGCAGCGGTATCGGTGAAGCATGCGCACGGAAATTTGCCGAAGCCGGCGCACGGCTCATCCTGACCGCACGAAGAAAAGAACGCCTTATTGAATTGGCTAATAATATCCGGAATGATCATAATACTGATGTACATATTATCACCCTCGATGTTCGTGATCAAAAGGCAGTGGAAACAAGTATTTCTGCATTGCCTGATGCCTGGAAGGCGGTAGACATACTTGTAAACAACGCAGGATTAAGCCGTGGTTTGGATAAGATTCATGAGGGAAAATTACAGGATTGGGAGGAGATGATCGATACGAATGTCAAAGGGTTGCTTTATATTAGCAGGGCTGTCATTCCTGGAATGGTTGAGCGAGGAAGAGGGACAGTCATTAACATCGGCTCCATAGCCGGACGGGAAGTGTATCCAATGGGTAATGTGTATTGCGCCTCAAAATTTGCCGTTGATGCGCTGACTAAAGGTATGCGCCTCGATCTCGTCGATACACCGGTTCGGGTCTGCACGGTCGATCCCGGATTGGTTGAAACGGAATTCAGCCAGGTTCGTTTTCGGGGGGATGCCGTGCGGGCTAAAAAAGCCTACCGAGGGTTAACGCCGCTAACGGCGGATGATGTCGCCGATGCCGTTTTTTTTGCTGCGAGTCGTCCGCCGCATGTGCAGTGCGCGGAGATATTATTATTGCCGACGGATCAGGCATCGCCGACCGTCGTTCATAGAACACAGTAACAGAGGAGAAATAGATATGACGCGCATCTTTTTTGTACTCGGAGCTATTTTCGCATTTCTCGGTGTCGCTGCCGGCGCGTTCGGTGCTCATACATTACGTGATATCATTCCATCTCACTATCTGAATATATTCGAGACCGGTGTACGATATCAAATGTATCATGCCTTCGGTTTGATAGTAACGGGATGGGCGCTTGATAAGTATAACAATACTTATTTCCGGTTTGCAGGTTGGATGTTTGTGATTGGTATTGTGCTTTTTTCGGGTAGTTTATATGTTCTTGCATTAACCGGTAAGGGATGGTTAGGAGCTATAACCCCATTTGGCGGAGTATCATTTCTCGCAGGATGGTTTTTATTGATTATCGGTTTCTTCAACTCGAAAATCACATAGTATCCGGGGCGTCTTGTTTGGACGCCCCGGTAATGTTATCGCACATCGAACTGAAAAATAACTTCCTTTTTCTGATTCGGTGCTATTTGTACTTGTTGAACTATTTCATAAGGATCCTCAAAGGAGTACCGCTGCACAACATCCCGCGAAACCTGTTTGTCCTCAATGTGTATTCCTTCATGCCACATAACCAGCTCATATTCACCGGATGGAATGTTGTCCAAGGTAAATCGTCCGTTCTTATCGGTGACGGCATAATAGGGATGTGGCGCCACCATTATATAAGCGTTCATCCACGGATGTCCGGCATCGCACGTTGCCGCAATCAAGCCGGGATTTTTAAAATGGTCTCTTCTCATTGTCGTACGCTGCCCGCGTACCGGTTGTGCGATGTTAAATAATGTTCGCCTGTTCTCACCCGGTGTGTATGCGTGAACATTATGTAGAACCGGATCGCTGTTTGTGATGATAAGTTCCGATCCTATAGGTACTACCATCACACGAGGATCGAAATCGCATGCGCGTTGATCGAGCACCGGAGTTTCAGTTTTATCGAATGTTTTACCTTCCCGGATGTTGCGGATGTATACAATGGCATTTTTTACACCGTTATTGTCGCCAATTGATAAACGAGGACCGGTTTTAGTTGCTCCGCAGTGCTCGCCATCCTTTGTCATGGGAAGAATAGTAGAAGGAATATGCGTTCCGATGAATTTTACCTTTCCTTCGATAGTGCCGCCGTTCTCCACCCTGATCGAACGATAAGTTTCCTGGGCATCGGCGGCGAAGCATAATGTTATAAAAAAAACAATGTACGAAAGTTGCTTAATCATTTCTCCTTACATATTTAAAAACTCTATTGCGGTGGTATCGGCTCAGGTACGGGATTGTGGATTGGTTCTATGGACATAAAGTAAGCAAATATTGCTTCCAAATCCTCATCGGTTGCCGGCGCCAGATTGAACCAAGGCATTGGTGGAAGAATGGGGCGTCCTTCGCCCATATGCTGTCCGGTACGCATTGCTTTTATGAACATTTCCTCCGTCCACGTACCGATGCCTGTTTCATTATCCGGAGTGAGATTAGCGGAGAAGCTTATTCCCCACGGTCCCACAAAAGCTGTCAGGTGATGATTTCCTAAAAACCCCCATCCATCCTTGCCGAGAACTCCCTCGGGTACACTGGGTAATGTGTCATCTGCCGGATGACCCATGAATTGCCGGTCCATGTCGAACGACATTCCCTCAGGCCCGAATTTCTTCGGAGTGTGGCAGTCATGACATCCGGCGATAGTAACGAGATATTCCCCTCGTTCAACGGCAGATGATTTGTTTATGGCCTTTTCACTTACATTAGCACTGCTTTCGGCGGGTGTCACAATTATATAAATTGCCAATGTAATGACTAAAGACAGAAAAATGCTGAAAATGAGAACAGAACGCATCGGTTCCTCCCTGGATTATTATATGAGTAACAAATTAGTTATTTTGGTATCGCGTTTATTCTCAATATAAAAGAAGTGACTCAAAGCAAAACAAAGATATACTTTTTATTCGAAAATGTCAATATATTTATCGGGTAATTGTTTGAAAATATTTTTGCATTTACGTACTTTGATATTATTTATTGTATAGGGTGCGATACTATGAAAAATTCACGATTTCTTATATTCATACTTTTTATCTACGGTTTTAGTTTCCCCGTCAGTACAGACGAACCTTCCCGTGGTTGGCTGACAGTCGATTTTATTATGCGCGATGCAGCGTGGATGGGAACATCACCGGGCGATGTTTTCTGGTCGGAAGACGGATCGAATATTTATTTTCGATGGAGAACGGCGGATGATGAAGGAGATTCGCTGTATGTCGTACCTGCTGCAGGTGGTGCTCCGGAACGTGTGCCGGTCGAGAAGTTTAGAGACCTGCCGTCACAAAGAGGCGATTATACATCCGACCGATCGAAAAAAGTATATCAAAAGCACGGCGACATTTTTGTATTTGATATACATCAAGGGATTGAACGCCGGATAACGAATACTCTCGATCGTAAATCCAATCCCCGGTTTACGTTCGATGAGAAAAAAATAACGTTTGAAAGCGGCAGCAATCTTTTTATGTACGATCTTGAAACGGGGTTACTGTCTCAGCTCACCGACATCCGTAGCGGATCGCCGTTGCGGGAGAGGAGTCTTACAGAAAAAGAAGAGTATATACGTGGTCGGGAACTTGAATTGTTCGAGGTGCTGCGCGAAAGAAATAGACGTCGTGAAGAAGCGGAAGCATTTCGTGAAGCCATTCGTCCATCCCGGCCGTCACCGTATCATACCGGCAATAAATCAGTGTCAAGCTTTGTTCTCTCACCGGATGGGCGGTTTATATCGTTCGTATTAACGGAGCAGGATCAACGCGCGAAACCGACGGAGATTCCGAATTACATCACCGAGAGCGGTTACACCGAAACAATTCGAAGCAGACCAAAAACCGGATATCCACAAATTACCATGTCCATGCATGTATATGATTCCGTTGAGGATACGGTACGGGATTTAAATATTGAAATCTTAAACAACGAAGATCGGACCTGGAAACCGGCGGAACTTATGTATGGGTCTGTAATCTGGTCGCCTGATGGGAACCATGCAATGTTTCAAATATTTTCGCAGGATAACAAACACCGGTGGATTGTCGGTCTTGATCCGGCAGAAGCAGCCATAGCCGGCGTCATCGAATATCAGTTTGATGAAGCATGGTTAGGTGGACCCGGCATTAGAGGATGGCGTATGCAAACATCGTTTGGCTGGATGCCCGATTCAAAACGAATATATTTTCAATCGGAAGAATCCGGCTATTCGCATCTATATGTTGTCGATAAGGACGGTACCAATAAACGGCAATTAACAGATGGATCGTTTGAAGTGTATAGTGCGGAGATTTCTAATGATGAAACCTTGTGGTACATAACCACAAATGAAAAACACTTCGGTGAACGCCATCTTTATACAATGCCCATCAACGGTGGGGCGCGCACTCAAATTACTTCCCTTGAAGGAAGAAACGATGTATATATCTCTCCGCATGAAGATCGCATTGCGTTTATTCATTCTTTTAAGAATAAAATGCCCGAACTGTATATCATGGATATTCAACCGGGTGCGGCGCCCGTACGGATAACGTCTTCGCCTTCCGATGAATTTTTATCCTACGATTGGCGGATACCGGAGCTTATCCTTTTTGAAGCACGTGACGGTGCAATGGTTCCGGCGCGTTTATACGCTCCCGATGATCCTAACGGCGCCGCAGTCATATTTGTCCATGGCGCGGGATATTTGCAGAACGCACACCGCTGGTGGAGTACATACTTCCGTGAGTATATGTTTCATAACTTGCTCGCCGATAAGGGGTATACCATACTTGATATTGATTATCGCGGAAGCGCTGGACTTGGTCGGGATTGGCGTACAGCTATTTACACATATATGGGCGGCAAAGATCTTGATGATCATATAGACGGTGCGCACTACCTCGTTGAGGAGCTTGGAATCGATTTTGAACGTATCGGAATATACGGAGGATCATACGGCGGATTTATTGTGTTTATGGCGATGTTTACCGAACCGGGTGTGTTTGCCTCCGGGGCTGCGTTGCGTCCGGTAACCGATTGGGCCCACTATGCGCACTGGTATTCTTCGAACATTCTCGATATTCCATTTGAGGAACATGAAAATTATCGGAGAAGCTCTCCGATTTATCACGCTGAAGGATTAGAGGGCTCGCTGCTCGTCACCGCACCGATGGTTGATACCAATGTGCATTTCCAGGATGTGGTTCGTCTCTTGCAGCGGTTGATTGAGTTGGGGAAAGAAAACTGGGAAGTCGCTCTCTATCCGGTGGAAGACCACGGGTTTGTAGAACCGTCGAGCTGGGCGGATCAATATAGACGAATTTTAAAGTTGTTTGAGGATACTTTACAATAGAAAAACATACATAAAGGATAATTATGAGAAACGCCCTAATATCAGGAATAGGACATCATGTTCCGGACCGCGTCGTGACAAATTTCGATCTGGAAAAGATGATGGATACATCGAACGAATGGATTCTGGAGCGTACCGGTATTCAAATGCGCAGGTGGGTGAGTGAGGGCGATACATTGTCAGGACTCGCGCATAGTGCTGCTATCAAAGCACTCGAAATGGCGGGAAAGAAACCCGGGGATATTCAATTCATTATTTTTGCGAGTCTTGCGTCGGATCATGAATTTCCCGGCGGGGGATGTTTTTTACAGGAGAAATTAGGCATACCGGGTGTGCCTGCGATGGATATTCGCAATGCATGCAGCGGATTTCTATATGGCCTATCCGTTGCCGATCAATTTATTAAAACCGGCATGTACGATACAATACTTCTCATCGGCGCCGAGATTCAGAGTACGTCGCTCGATCTCACGACCCGCGGGCGGGATGTATCGGTTATCTTCGGAGACGGCGCCGGTGCGGCTGTCATTATTCCGACGGATAATAAAGAGAAGGGTGTTTTGACAACGCATCTGCATGCGGACGGTCGGTTTGCAAATAAACTATGGGCAGATGCTCCGTCGGTTAATGATAATCCCCGCATCTCAAAGGAGTTGGTCGAGACAGATCGAATTTATCCGAAGATGGAGGGACGTTTTGTATTCAAGCATGCAGTCTCCCGTTTCCCGGAAGTGATCCATGAAGCGCTTGCTGCCGCCGGTTATTCAAAAGACGATCTTGATCTGGTAATTCCGCATCAGGCGAATAGCCGGATCACGGAAGCCGTCGCACATCAGCTACGGTTGGGAATGGATAAAATGTACAGCAACATCGAGCGTTACGGCAACACCACTGCTGCATCGATACCCATTGCAATGAGCGAAGCGGTAGAGCAAGGTCTTATTAAAGATAATTCGCTTGTCTGTCTGGCATCCTTCGGTGCGGGTTTTACGTGGGCGTCAGCGTTGATCAGGTGGTAGTTGATCATACTCGTCTTCATCATCGTGCTGCCGGCGGCGTTGAATGATCGCCTTTATAAATGCCACGACCACCAGAATAGCTGCAATAAGAAAAATGAATTGAAACATGTTCCGGCTGATATAGGTAAACCACGAGACACGCGCCTGGATGTGGTTTACCCAATTGTGTTCAACCTGACGCAAGGTATGCGGAAGAACCGTCGCAAATGCCCGGTCGGCAGATGCACTGTGTTGCATTTCGTACAATATTTCAATCAGCGCTCGCTCACCGTACGCATCCACAATGTATTCGATGAAACTTAGACTTTGCTGGTATGCGAGCATAGTTTCGCTTCTGCCCGACGGGAAGGAAGTAAGCTCATCAAAGCGATAGAGATTGTCGCGCATGGCAGCGCTTTCAAGAACCGACCATCCCGGGTCGGTTGCCAGCTCGCTTAATCCTCCGGTTACCCATTGCGAAACTCCTTCATCGAGCCACCGGGGAAGTATAGCCGAATCAATATGACGGTGAAGTACGAGATGGGACAATTCATGTTTGAGGGTACTGCGAAGTCTGAAGGGATTATCAACCATTCGTGTGTAGTCGATTATCATTAGATTCCGATCTGGTATTGCAACTGCTACAACCATATCGCCGCCGAATGTTTCCCTGAAACGTCTGCGGTCGTTCATAAGTAAGATGTTTGGCTTAAAGTCAACCATGAGATGTAAGGTATGTTCGAGTTCCAGCTTGACCGGGGGGAACATCCGCGCTATTTGTTGTGCAACGTTATCCAGACGTGGTGGATATTGTATAACCGCATGGTTGGTTTCCAAAATTTTATAATCATCATCGGTGACGGTACCCATACTGATGCCGCTTCGATAAAATATAAAAAGAAGAAATATAGCGAAATTGATATGATTTAGCGTCCTCATACATATAATATAATAAAAAAATGGATATCTGTATACCTGGAAATATAGTATACTTGCGTTCTTTATTGGAATTTTATATATTTTATGTGCTTTATGGTTTTAGCGGGAATAGCTCAGCTGGTAGAGCGCAACCTTGCCAAGGTTGATGTCGCGGGTTCGAGTCCCGTTTCCCGCTCTGCCCACGCGAAGAGGTATCTGTGGGCATAGTGATACCCTGAAAATTCAGGGTATAAAGTAAACTACCTCATTATATTTAAGCTGCCCCGCCGCCCACCCCACCAGGCGGTGGGGTTTTTAGTTATTGTATATTTATTATTTTATATTGATTATTGTGGTGGGGATGTTGATTGAGCAAGAATTAAATAATAAATAAACAATATTCAATAATCAATCAATAGGCGCCGTACCCAAGTGGTAAGGGAGAGGTCTGCAAAACCTTTATGCGGCGGTTCGAATCCGCCCGGCGCCTCACGCAGAAAACTTTTAGATATCGCGGCGGATCACCCGAAGGAAAGGTAAGCGTGAGGCGGGTAATCCGCCCGGCGTCTCACGCAGAAAACTTTTAGATATTGCGGCGGATCACCCGAAGGGCAGGCAAGAGCGAGGCGGGCTAATCCGCCCGGCGCCTCAGTAGAGAATTTTCAGCAAAGCACTAAAGATTTCCTATTACGTATCCTTGATAAAAGCAGAGC